>RGDT01000113.1 GCA_009918525.1 Planctomycetia bacterium | reverse complement strand
GGGCACTGGGCCGGTCTACTTCAACGCTTACTTGACGAACTTCACGACCGAGGACTTCATCACCAAGGCCGGGCTGGAAGTGAAGGTAAACCGCAAGTACTACAAGCTGACACGCGAGGACAAGAAGGTCAAGGCACCGGGCAGCCGGGGCGAGTTGACCGACAAGCGCGTTGAGAAGTACATGCGGACAGAGTTGAAGAATCTGGACGCGCTCAAGAGTGGGGACCTGGTCGAAGTCGAATTGGAGATCGACAGCAAGAATGACTATGAGTACCTGGTCTTTGAGGACATGAAGGCGTCCGGTTTTGAACCGATGGAATCGCGTTCGGGGTACAACGGTAACGACATGGGGGCGTACATGGAGCTGCGCGACGAGCGTGTCTGCTTCTTCGTGCGGTCCCTGCCGCGGGGCAAGCACTCGGTGAGCTACCGTCTACGGGCGGAGATTCCCGGCTTGTTCAGCGCCTTGCCGGCACGCGGTTCGGCAATGTACGCGCCGGAGCTGAAGGGTAACTCCGACGAGATCAAGCTGCGAATCGAGGACTGATCGCGGCTGATAGATTGAAGAAATGTTCGGAGGCGGAAGTTCGGGGCGCGAAGGCGTCCGGGGCTTCCGTCTTCGGCGTTTTCGCATACCACGACACGCGTTACCAGCGACAGCAACCTAGAATAAGATTTCAGAGCGAGTGGGAGGAAGATTCATGGCCGAATCGGTGGATATCTTGATTGAGACCATTCACGCAAGGATCGATACGCTACTGAATGCTGACGTCATTGAGCATACGATTGTGGTCATGCGCGAACTTGGCCATGGGCTAAGACAATTGGTGATTATGCTGGATGTTTCGGGTAAAGACTTAACGGTGGAGCATCGTAAGAAACTGACGGAAACGCTGTTGCCGTTGACGAGCGAGTCGATACGCGAAGCGTTGCACAAGGGCGAGTTGGGTATAACGAATGGCATCATTGCCAGCAAGAACCGCCTGTTGACAATAATGGGAATCGAAATCCCAGAGAGTCATCGCGAGATTGATGTGCAGAATTATGTTAATTATACGTGGTGAACATTTTCCTGTCACACCCGTTGACCCTCTGCGTATAATTCGTGTGGACTATGCGTTTCACGCTCTGACGTTCGGCTTGCCGACGTCGTCCCACCCGTGTGGGCGGCACTACTCCCCGCCGCCTTGATGGCATACCACACGGGAACTCTACCAACACTAGAGGGAGCGGTCCTCTTCCCCCATCTTGCAGGGAAGGGAGGGATTCTTCATGGATTTCAAGAATCTAATCATGGGCGGGGCGTTTCTCGGTGTCCTCGCCTCTTGCTGGGAACAGATCAAAGCCGTCGGCTGGCGCTTCGTCGGGTTGCTCATCCGCCGAATCGAGATTCCCAGTGAGGCCGCCCATCAGGCGCTCATCGCCTATCTTGTGACGCATTACAAAGTCTACAAAAACTATGATCGCCTTTATGGGGCCGACTTTGAACACATGCGCGACGGTCGTTATGGGCTGGTCAGCTACGAGCAGTTCGGCAATCGCTCGCTGATGTTCTGGAACGGATGGTTCCCGTTCCTCTTCAATAACTCGCAAGAGAAGAAGACCAAGAGCAACCAACAGGAGAACAACTCGGGCGGGCCGACCAAGATTTTCTCGACCATCACGTTCCTTCGCGGTACGCTCGACTTCGAGAAACTACTGCGCTCTGCGTGCGATGAGAGCAATCGCCTCACCTGGGAAGTCAACAACGCCGAGGAACAGGCTAAGAACCGTTTCGTTATCCATCACTTCCCGACGCGGGAAGAGAATCACGATGATTGGGATACCGGTAGCAACGGTCTACCGTGGTTCCGTCAGCGTTACTATCGCTTGTTGGCTCACACGCCCGAGCAACTGGGCAAAGCTCCGACACACGATGGCAGCGCGATTGGCAACCTGATCTTCCCGAAGCGGGTCACCGACCTCATTCGCGAAATCGAGTTGTGGCGCAACAACCGCGACTGGTACCGCTCCAAAGGTATCCCGTGGAAACGCGGTTGGATGCTCTACGGCCCGCCCGGCACTGGTAAGACCGCCCTCGCTCGGGCGTTCGCAGAAGACCTCAATATGCCGATTTATGTCTTCAATCTCGCGCAGATGGGCAACGCCGAGTTGACCAAGGCTTGGACCGAAATGCAGGTCAACGTTCCCTGTATCGCCCTGATTGAGGACATTGACAATGTCTTCCACGGTCGTGAAAACGTGTCGCGAAAGAATAGCCCGATGCCGTTCTTCATGCAGCAGAAGAAGGACGACGATTCGGGTAATAGTCGGCCGATGTCGTTTTCGCCGTTGACGTTCGATACGTTGCTGAACTGTTTGGATGGCGTCGAGCGGAGTGATGGTATTTTCACAATCATCACAACGAACGACATCAGCAAAATCGACCCGGCGATGGGTCAGCCCCGAAAACTGCCGGATGGAACGCAGGAGTTTATCAGCACGCGGCCAGGGCGAATCGACAAGGCGGTCGAACTGACGTACATGGAGAACGAGGATAAGAAGCGCATGGCCGCTCGCATTCTCGGCGAGTACGAACAGGCGCATCTGGAGATGCTGGCGTTCATCGAACGCTACCCGGATCTGCTGGAAACCCCGGCACAGTTCCAGGAACGCTGCGGTCAAGTGGCCCTTGCCTGCTTCTGGAAGCAGAAACACGGCGATGAACTTCTCTTGCTTGACCGCGAACGGGAAGACAATCGCAACGGCTGGCACGAGTCGGCTGTATCAGGCTCGTGAAGCGTTGGCGAGCGGGGTGTGTCAACTTCCCGATTTGCCCTTGAATCGTGCCGTTGACATATCCCGCTCGCCCGCTGCCGGCTCTGAGTGGCCCGACAGTCCTCTTAGTGCCGATGACCAAAGACGCCCTGGTGCGATCCAAAGATACGTGCCAGGGCGTCGCCGTGTAATAGATCGTGCGGCGAACCCTCGCACTCGATTTGCCCGTCCTTCAGACACCAGACATGACCGACCGATTTACTCACCATCGTTAGATCGTGGGACACGAGTAGCACGGTCACACCTCGTTCGCGATTAAGCCGACCAATCAGGCCGTAGAACTCTTCTTGCATATGGAAGTCGATACCTGCAGCAGGCTCGTCCAGCAACAACAGCTCGGGCGTCGGTTCCAGGGCCAAAGCCAACAGGACACGCTGTAGTTCACCACCAGACAACACGCGGATTTCCGTGTCGAGGAGGTGGGCTACGCTTACGGCATCGAGCATGGCGTAAACCCGCTCGCGGAAGCGTGTGCCGAGGGGCAAGAACCACGGCCAACGCCTTAGCGATAGTCCGCATAGATCGAAGACCGTCAACGGCAAATTGCCTTCGATACGCAGCCGTTGCGGTACATATCCGATATGACCGGGCTGCTGACGATTGCCGTGGACGCAATCAAAACGAATCTCGCCACTATAAGGAATCTCGCCCAGCAATGCCCGCAATAGCGTCGTCTTGCCGGCACCATTGAGGCCGATGAGAGCGGTAACCTCGCGGCGGCGGAGTTGGGCGGTCACGTCCGTGAGGATGTCCCGTCCGCCTAACTGCACGCCGACACCGCGTAATGTCGCCAAGGGGAGAGTCACGGCAAAGCGTCCGCCAGTTTGTTGAGATTGGTTTCCATTTTCTTGAGATACCACTGGCTCGCGTCCTTCTTGAGTTCACTTAAATCGGCCGTCTCTAGCGGATCGACGATAACCAAAGGTATCTTGCCGCCTAAAGAGTCAATGACTTTCTTGGCGGACCCTTCAGAATACTGTGGTTCGACGGTCAACGCGCCGATGGTTTTTTCCTTACATATCTTGACAATCTTGGCCAGATGCGCGGGACTTGGTTCGTCGCCGGGGGATACTTCCATCGTCTCTTCGACCCTCATCCCGAAACTGCGAGCAAAGTAGCCGAACGAATCGTGGAACGTGATCAGTCTCATCGGCTTTTTTTTACCTTCTAACTTTTTGTTTCCGTCCTCATGAAGTTGCTTCAGCTTGGCGGTATAGGCTTTCGCGTTTTTGTCGTAACTCGCCGCATGTTCGGGGTCGATGACACTGAGTTCGGCCGCTACGACGTTGACCATCGCGGTCGCTTCGGGAATGCCTAGCCAGATGTGCGGATCGTAATGGCCGTGATGATGGTGGTGTCCTTCGTGTTCATGGTCGTGATCGTGAGCCATTTCCATGAGCATATTTTTGGGGATGCGCTGCCCGATCTTAATGTGCGGCAATTTGTTATTTCGAGCGAGAGCATACAAGGCATCGGCGAAGCTGTCGTCGAGGGATAGACCGATGCTCAATAGGAGGTCCGCACGGCGTAACTGGGCCGCATCTCGACTATCAGCCTTGAAACCGTGCGGGCCAGTGGTAACGCAGAGAGAGCGTATGGCGATGTCGTCACCGCCAACGGCATGAACAAAGGAGGCCAGAGCGGGAATGGTGACAACGACCCGTTTGCGTCCCTTTTCGTTCTCCCAAGGGTCGCCCATGGTTGAGCAGCCGACTAACCCGAGTAACGCCAGTGCCGACAAGATTAAGCCCTTACGAAACATAAGGTACCTCGTTTTTAGAGTGACAGGCTTACATCGTTATACGAAGTCGAGGTGCTATTGTCGGGGAGGAAGAGTAACCGCCAAGAAGCCACGGATAAATGGGAAAATGAGCCACAGAGGACGCAAAGAAAGAGGCAAGAAAACAACGGTCTTCGGTTGACCCTGAGTCTCTAGGGTGGTTGATCACATTGATCTTGCTTGGAGTCTTGGCGACTCGTCAAAACTCCAAGGACCAACGTCCTCGCTCGCTTCTACGCCCGCGTTTCCCATTCCGAGCGTGGCCCCTGGTCGCGCCCGGCATCGCGAAGCATTTTGTCGCGGATCGATTCGGCCAAGGGCACAAACTGATTCTTGAGGGGGTCGTACACAGTGACTTTCCCGCGTTCAAAATCGTAGACCCATCCGTGCATGCGAAGCGTTCGGGCTTCCAGGGCCGTTTTCACGGCGGGATGAGTCCGCAGGTGCTCCAGTTGCGTTACCACGTTGAGCTCGATGGCTTGTTGCAACTGCTCGTCATCCGATCCGGGCTTCAGTCTTTGCAGTAACCCCCGCGAATGCTCGACCCATCGGCCGACAGCCGGAAGGGTGCCGAGGTTTTCGGGATGTAACAACCCGTGTATGGCACCGCACTTAGCGTGGCCGCATAAGATAATATCGCGAACCCGCAGATAATGCACAGCGAACTCGATAGTGGCGTCTTCGCCACCGCTGACAATACCATAAGGGGGAACAATATTACCTGCATTACGAAGGTGGAAGAGTTCGCCGGGTTGTGTCTGGGCCAGCAGATCGGGACTGATACGGGAGTCTGCACAGGTGATAAACAGGGCGAGAGGCTTTTGACCTTTGCCTAGTTCTTCAAAGAGTTCTTTTTTTTCAGCGAAGATGCGTCGCTGGAATTCGAGAACACCTTGCAGAATTCGCGTCATCGATACCACCCTCTTCTCATGGTGCTGAATATCCGCAGCATTATTCATAGACTATCTTAGCAAGTCGGACGATAACCGACCCTCAACCTCTAGCCAGTCGGGGGCCTGTATGCCGATAACACATGAGATGAGTTGCCCAAGTCCGCAGATTCTCAACGATCTGATGGCCAATCGGCTTCCGGCTGGTCAGGTCGATCTCATCCGAGAACACATCGCCAATTGTCCCAAATGTGATGGGTCTGGCCAACTGAACCCTCAACAAGAATCGGTTTATCCCTTTTTGGAACCGGCTCAGGAACGCGGAGAAATCGCGAGATTAGGCGATTATCGTATCTTAGGGCTACTAGGTGAAGGGGGCATGGCGATTGTCTTCGAGGCGGAGGATAGCAAACTGCATCGCAAGGTCGCACTGAAAGTCTTGCGACCCGAAAAATGTACTTTGGAGATGCGGGAACGTTTTCTTCGGGAGGCCCGACTGCTCGCCAGCCTTCCGCACAATCATATCGTCGCTGTCTTTTCGGTCGATGAAGCCAATGGCGTGCCGTTCATGGCGATGGAGCGGCTGGAAGGGATGACACTCGAACAACGGCTCCGCCAGGATCAGACGCTTCCGCTTGACGAAAGCCTTTCTATTGCCCGCCAGATTGCCGAAGGGCTGCAAGCGGTCCATGAAAAAGAATTGGTTCATCGCGACGTGAAACCCGCGAACATCTGGTTGGAGACAACGCGGGAGGGCCGATTCCGTCGCGTCAAATTGCTCGATTTCGGGATTGCTCGTCGAATGACGGAAGGTGCCATCGGGGTGACGCTCAGCGGCCAGATTGTTGGTACGCCGTCGTATATGGCCCCGGAACAGGCATTAGGTTTGCCCGTGGACCGGCGGTCCGATCTTTATTCGTTGGGTTGTGTATTGTTTCGCATGTTGGTGGGGCGTCCTCCTTTTGAGGGTGAACCGGGCGAGACGATGCTACTCTTGGAATCTGTCATCAAAGGCGAGGCTCCGCGTGTCGGCATCGCTGCACCGCACCTTCCCCCACAGGTGGCACGGTTGATCCAGCAGCTTTTGTCGCGTGAGCCGGTTGACCGCCCTACGTCGGCTCGTGAATTGGTTGCGAAATTACGTCATCTGGAGGATAATGCTCTGAACGTGTTGGGTCCGTATCAAGCGGCAACCGTCGCGGCTCCTTCTGTTCGCCGTGCGGGCACTTTGGGTATCATCTTGGGATCGACAGCCATCGTTATTTCACTCCTCTTAGGTGCTACCACTGCCTACTACACATTCTTGCATCCTTTGACTGCTGGTGATCAACGCGGCAACGTCATCCGAATCGGTGTGGTGCACACTCTCAGTGGGCCTCTATCTTTTCACGAGCGGCCGATGGTCAACGCTACGAAATTCGCCATCGAGGAGATTAATGCGGCGGGAGGGTTGCTAGGGCGGTCTATCGAAGTCATCTCCCGGGACGGCAATGGTCGGGAGGAAATATTCGAACAACTCGCGACCGAACTATTGGAAGACCAAAAGGTTGATGTCCTGTTTGGTTGTTGGTCGGCGGCCAGTCGCAAGCGGGTGGAAAAGCAGTGCGAGAAATATGGAAAGTTTCTGTTCTTCTCGGCGGGATACGAGGGGCTGGAAGATTCTCCGGGGGTGGTTTATCTCGGCGGCACACCCAACCAGACGCTTATTCCCTTGGTGAATTGGGCGTATAAGAACCTCAACAAGCGTAGATTTATGCTCTTGGGTACCGAAGAGATTTATTCGCGTGGCGTCAACGAGATTCTGAAACACGAATTAGAATCACTGGGAGCGCCCCTGGTATTGGAACGCTATCTCCTTGTCGGTGATGATGATTTCAGCTCTGTATGCGACGAAATCGCGGCGAAAAAGATCGACTTCATCGTGAATACTGTTGACGGTCCCGCTAATAAATTTTTCCTCTCCGAATTACGCCGCCGCGGTTTGCGACCACCCAGCGTATCCACTGCCTGGGCCTCACTCAGCGAAGTGGAATTGAGCCAATTCCAGGTCGAGCGACTGGTCGGCGACTATTCGGCTGCGACTTACTTTGAGAGCCTACCCGGCACGCGAAATGTGGAGTTCATCAAACGGTTCAAAGCTCGCTTCCCGAGCGACCGCGTCAATGATGCCATGGAAACGGCTTATTTCGGCGTGTATCTCTGGAAAAAAGCTGTCGAGAAAGCACGAACGACCGACACCGAAGCAGTGCGTCGAGCACTGGCTGAAATAGAAGTCGAAGCCCCTGAAGGAACCATCCGATTGGCCGATAGCCGACATGCTTACCGAGTCGCACGAGTAGGACGAATCGGTATGGAAGGTGTGATGCCACAGTTCGAGATCGTCCATACATCGGCAAAGCCCGTCGCACCGGAGCCGTTTCCTCATTGGCGAACTCGTGAACAATGGCGAATGTTCGCGGATGGATTATATCAAGCGTGGGGCCAACGTTGGGAGAAAGTCCGCTCGAATGAGTCATCACGTGATTGATTACGATCGCAACCAATTTTATCGGATCGCGTTTGCTCTGCGTGGAACGGTTCTGCCTCACGTCATGGGCCGTGCTGGTGCCTTGACTCTTCTTTGCTTGGCTCTTTATGGTCTCGATGAATTGGTCATCAAACCGAGTGGTGGCAAACTCGAACCGCTTGATCCTCTGGGGCATAATGTCTTGGGTGTAGCCCTGAGTATGTTGATCGTGTTTCGCACCAATAGCAGTAATAGCCGTTACTGGGAGGCACGCTCCCACTGGGGTATGCTGGTAAACACCACTCGTAGCCTGGTACGGATGGGAGCCGCCTACGGAGATCGAGCCGAAGACCTGGCACGACTGGTTGCCGCCTACGTCGTGCAGGTTCGTGAACAGCTGCGAGGCAACAAGGAAGTCTCGCATTTGCGCAATCTTTTGACAGGGCGACAAATCGATCGCATTAAAGGAGTCAATAATCCCGCAAGCATCCTGGCAGGTCTGATGAGCGAATGGATTGCCGAGCGAGTCAACTCAGACCGGCTCAATCCCGTTCTGGCTACCAAAATGGAAGAATTGATCAGTATCCTTCTCGATCAGCAGGGTGGCTGCGAAAAGATTCTCAAAACCCCGCTTCCCTTTGTGTATGCGGCTCTGATCAAGCAAGCGCTATTGTTTTATCTGGCAACGCTACCGTTTGTGTTGGTTCCCAAGATGGGAGTGATGGCTCCCCTCGTGGTAGCAGGTGTTTCGTTGGTGATGCTTGGCATCGAAGAGGCAGGCGTTGAGATCGAGTGTCCGTTCGGCCTGGACCCAAATCATCTACCATTGGAGGCTATTTGCGAAATGATCGGGATGGACGCGGTGGAACTAGCCCGTATCGCGGAGCAAAATAATTCTTGACTTCGGGAAAAAGTAGATCCTACAATAGAAATATGAAACGAATCGCACTAATCCTGATTGCTATTGGGTGCATACTGACTGTACCTCCACCAGGATGGTGTTGCTCGGTAATTCGCTGGATGGCCATTCCATCACCAGCATCTTGCACTGAATGCAGCTCTTGCTGTTGTGAGCATAAATCGCCGCGACATGAGAATCCTGCTCCATCTCCAGCAAGTCGATCCTGGTGCTGTGAACGTGACCAAGCACAGCCTGTGCGCTATCTCAGTATTGAAATGCCGACAGATGCTGCTGTCGCGTTCGTGATCCCCTTCTGTAAATTTTCAACTATTCATGTACCGCTGTGCCCTAGTGTTGACAAGACTGATCAATATCTGCATGTGATGCTTTGTGTCTGGCGTTGTTGAGATTCTCCTCGCTTCATGCCCAATTATTGTCAAACCATTCGATTCTATCTTTTGCCCTGGAGATTCGGTCATGCGTACCGTATTGGTTACTTGCGCCGCAGCCTTGGTTGTTCTGACGGCGTCTCTGACTGGCTATGCGATGTTGTTGTCTTCATTCAACACGGACGCCCCAGGTTGCTGTGCCTCGAAGTACCGCACACCTGCCGCCACGAATGAGTCTCAAGCCTCGACCTGTTGTTCTGTTAGCGAATCTTGCTGCACGGCCGAGAAGGAATGCTGCGTCACCGGTTCGTCGTGCTGCTTCCCTGGTTCACCATGCTGCGAAGGCGTTCTCGACTGCTGCTTTTTAGGCTCGTCGTGCTGCTTCCCCGGCTCGCCGTGCTGTGATGGCTGTTGTGGAACGAAGTAACTGAATTCGGCCGGCTTCGCCAGTATTTCGGCGGGGCCGGCATTTTTTCAGTTTGTAGGGTAGAAAACAGTGACATTCGTCGTGATTCCGCCGCGTGGAGTAAAGGCTCCCACAAGCTTGGCACGTTTGGGCTTGCACGCGGTTACAAAATCATCCATGAGCCGATTGACTACAGCTTCATAAAACGATCCGACGTTGCGAAAACGCTGAAGATACAGTTTTAACGATTTCAATTCGACGCACATCGCATCAGGGGTGTAGGTCCACGTCAATGTCCCAAAATCAGGATGTCCCGTTTTGGGGCACAGACTGGTAAATTCAGGACATACTATTTCTATCGTATATTCTCGCCCCGTTGCCGGGTTCGGGAATGTTTCGAGTTGGTCGGCCGATGGTGTCTCGAACGCGGTCACAACCACTTATCTCCGGTAGCTAGATTGGGCTATACGATTAGTATAGGAGTTTATGATCGACACAGGGGCGAATCCTTTTGCCAATTTTGCTTAGGGGCATTCCGGCATGCAGGGTCTCAAAATTGCAAGTCGAAAACCAGCTCAGGCACTTTGCGCCGGTGGATTGCGATGGCAACTTCGTATCGTGCTAAGGAGCCCAATCGAGCGACAGCCGCCATCCAGCTCGCCTGTTCGCGAAAGACGGCACTGGGAGCTGGAGCGAGTGTAACCAGTAGACGACCATTACCTTTGGCGGGCGTTACCGAAACGATGATCATGTCGCGTAAAACGTCATCTCCCAAGGAGGATAGTAACTCGGTCAGGCATCGAGCGATCTGGCTACATAACTGTAGGGTTTTCCGTCCGACGGTTGGGCTGAGCAATTGTTCCGAACGATCCAGACGTGGATCGAGGCCGTCCCCAGGGCCAGGTTCGACGCAACCTTCTTTTAGATGCTTACGTGATACTCGACGAGAAGGCATCAACGAAACTCCAAACAGAGAGAAAAACCGCGATGCGCTCGCACGATAGAAATCCGCGGTATTCCTCGTCTTTCTTGTAGACTTCACTTGGTCGTGCGAATCGTACAACATTCCTGACACCTAAATCGTCTAGAGGGTTCAACGATGAGCTGGAAGCTCGCCTGCCCGGCATGCGATCAACCGATTCGCCCACGTCAGCCCACCTTAGGACGACCGGCCCGGTGTCCTCGTTGTTTGCATCGGTTTGTCATTCCTGAGCGTCCGGCTGAACTGTTTTCACCGCCCTCTGTTTTCCCTTCTGCATCATTGCCGAGCATCTCGTCTCCTATTTCTTCCCTGAACAAACTGGTGCAACGCTTTTGGCGTCCGCTGATCATTGTTCTCTGTATCACAATTCTGCCAGTTCTCGTTGTGTTGGTCGGCTGGCGACTATGGTCGGTTTCGCCTGCAGTGGGATCGCCGCCTTCCCAGAAAATGAACCATGCGAATAATCTGGTTCCGGGGCTGGCCATCGGCTCTCCGATCATCAAGCGGGTCGAACCCGACCATCCCGATGCCCTCATTGTTTCCGCTGATCTACTACGAAAGATCGACTTGCCTCCAGGTGATAAACGCAAAGCGGTCGCTGTCTTGTCTCCTTTCATCACCTTTGTCTCAGCTCCCCAAAATGGCTTATTCTTCGTTGCTACCGATGAAGGCGAGCTACTCAGCTATTCCGCTACGGATTTCTCCTTAAAAGGGCGGGTCTTCCTCGATGGTCCGGCCTGTTATCTGGCTCTAGATGAGAAGAACGGCCAACTTTATGCAGCCGTTTCACGGGGTGTACGTATCAAGGTCAACCGCCTGGGCGAACGGGAAAATCTCATAGCGGACCTATTTCGTTACGATGTTCGGGAGTTACTTGCTGGACGATTCCCGCCCACAAACCGCTTATTACCCGCCGATCGACTTGAATTGGGTTTATCGATTGCCTCTTTTCATCTGGCACCAGATGGCCGGTTGCTTTACTTGATGGCTCAGGAAGCCCGTGAATTATCTTTTCTGCGTGTGGCAACCGGCAGACTTGCAATTGAGCAGCAGAGTCGTCAGATGATTAACGGCCTAGCTGGGCTGACCATGTCGCCAGACGGAGCCATGCTTTTTACCATGAATGGCGGATTGATTTGCTCGCTTGACCCCCAGACATGGAAAACCGGTTACCAAGTTTTTGTCGGACTGACCGGGATGAATCCAATTGCCCTCGACGCCCGTCGTGTGTTGTTTCTAGACCGTAGGCCAGCCTTGAATGCCTCAATCGTTGATTTGCCCAGCCGAGCAGCTCTCGCGAGATGGGAGTTACCCCTGGAGGGTCGGCCGTATTTGGCTTGTTCTCCACGAACAGAGCAA
>RGDT01000112.1 GCA_009918525.1 Planctomycetia bacterium | reverse complement strand
TCATGGAAGAGGGACGGCTCACCGATAACGTCGGGCGGATCATCGACTTCAAAAATACCATTCTGATTCTGACCACCAACATCGGTGCTCAGGACATCACCGGCCGCAAGCCTTTCGGCTACACCGGTGGTCGGGTTCAATCGGCGGAATCTACGTATGCCGAGATGAAGACGCAGTTGAAAGGCGCGATGGAGAAAGAGTTCAGACCAGAATTCCTCAATCGTTTGGACGACATTATCGTGTTCCGCGGGCTGACGCCGTTAGACCTGACGCAGATCGTGGAAATCGAACTGTCGAAGGTGAAGAAGCGTCTAGCCGAGAAGGAACTCAAGCTGGAACTGACCGACGAGGCTCGTGATCTGCTGATCGAGAAGGGCACCAACACCGAATACGGAGCCAGACCGCTACGCCGGGCCATCGAGCAGAATCTCGAAGACCCACTCTCCGAAGACCTGCTTCGCGGTACCTTCGACGGCAAGAACGTCATCAAGGTGATCGTGGTGCCGGGCACGGAACCGGGCGAGAAGAAGCTTGCCTTTGAGGCGATTGCCACCACCGAGAACAAAGAACTCGTGCTGGCCAAGTAATCGCGATTCGTGGCCGACGATAACTGTCGTCGGGTGAAATGTGTGGGAGCCGACGACAACTGTCGTCGGCTCCCATCGCTATGTCAGGCCCGCTGAGTTTGCTCGAAATTCAGTCTACACTTGAAATCATTGGTCTGATTGGTCTAAAATATGGTAGACTGAACAGTCTAGGAAAATATGGAGCCTTCATGGCCCGTCAACGCCGCGACATTGGCAAAAAACGACGAGAGCAAATCGTCGAAGCCGCCGTTGCGGTCATCGCGGCCGAGGGCTTGCAAAACCTCTCGTTGTCGGCCATTGAGAAACGAGCCTCAATGAGTAGAGGACAACTGACCTATTACTATAAAACCAAGGATGAAATTCTACTGGCGGTGTTTGACCGAATGATTGACCTGATGCACCGGCAACATCAAGCCGGTGAAATGTGGGACGGCCAACCAATGCCATCGAAAGGGTGGGAGCGGTTCCAGACGTTTCTGGAGTTGTTCTTGCTTCATCCGCCGGTTGTTCCAGAGTTCCACGCCCTGCAATACACTTTCCTCAGTCAGATTGGTCATCGGGACGATTTACGGCGTCGGCTCGCTGATCTGTATGATACCTGGAGAACGCGATTGGCCGACGATCTGTATGATGTTCTCGTTGCCTCTGGGAAGTCGCATGGGTCGGCTCGCACGTTAGCAACATTGATCCAAGGCATGTTGCACGGCCTAGCCATGCAGCGGGAAGCCGATCCATCGGCGTTCGACCCGCGCGAGATGTTGGCAATGTGTCGCGATCTTCTGAGTGGCTATCTAGGTAATCATCAACCCGAAGCGGGCAAGTTATCACCCCATCGCGCCGCTGTGAACATGCGGGGCAAACCCAAGGCAGGTGCTTCATGAACGCTCCTGAGCAACCTTCGACCACCAAACCTTCGCTCGGTGATCGTGTTCGCTCTTTGCGACTGGGCGATCGCTCGGCACAACCGGGTTCACGACTGACTGGGCTGCCGTGGGTATTGGTCGTGGTGTTGTTGTTCCTAACGGCATTGCTTGGTTATCGCGCCTATCGCATAACTGGCAGCTATGACCCAGAGCGTACAGCGTCACGAGAGCCGATCCGCTCGGCGTCTCCAGTTACAACTGCCGGACCGACGACACCGGACACGACGCCGTCCAAGCCGACTTCTTCGGAAGAAGTGATCCTTCAGTCCAAGGGCTATGTAGTACCCTTCAGTCTCATCCAGGTCAGCCCACGTGTTGGTGGCCAGCTCGTCGAAATAAACGAAAATTTTCGTGAGGGTGAACGGTTTAAGAAGGGCGATTTTCTCGCACGCATCGATCCCAAAGAATATCAGTACGACTATGACCAGGCCAGGGCCGGGTACATGGCTTCGCAAAAACGCTATGAGGATCTTGTCCAAAACGCTGACGAGGAAATCAAACAATCCCAAGCGGATTTAGACGAAGTCAAAAATAACGTCCAACAAATGAAACTAGAGATGGATCGTAACACGAAGTTACTTCGCGGCAGTGCTGTTTCTCAGCGCGAGATGGAACAGGCCCAATACAATTACCTGGCGATGGCAGCGCGTCAGCGTCGTCTAGAAAGTGCATTACGGATGCTGACCGAACCGGAAGGACGTCAACAACTGCGAATCAAAGCCGCTAAATATGATATGGAACAAGGAGCGGCTCGCATGGCAACGGCGAAGATGCGACTAGATTGGACCGAGTTACGTGCTCCTGTGGATGGCATTATTCTCAGTAAAAAAGCCGAGTTATACAATTTAGTCAATCCGTCGGCATTTTCGTCGGGGATCTCAGCCAGCTTGTGCGAGATGGCCGATCTGACGCGATTGGAAATTGACCTGGCGATTCAGGAACGGGATGTGGCCTTGCTGCGGAAGGGGCAAGAGTGTTTAGTGATGCCTGAAGCCTTCCAAAACGACAAAACCTTTTTGGCCAAACACCCCAAAGGCTATCAGGGCTACATATCAAGGTTAATGCCGACAGCCGACCGCGCCAAAGGGGCAATACCTGTCCGGGTGTGGGTCAAGAATATCACCGCGGAAGAAGCGGGCGTGTATCTCAAGCCGGAAATGGGCGCTTTGGTATCGTTTTTGAATCGGGCCGACCCACAGGCCAAGTGAGGATATACATGACGCGACCAATCGTCGAAATTGTCGGTCTACACAAATCATTCACACGAGGCAGTGAGAAGATTGATGTATTGGTCGATCTAACTCTCAATGTTCCTGAAGGGGAATTTCTGGCACTCATGGGCCCGTCGGGGTCAGGCAAAACCACGTTATTGAATTTGATCGCAGGTTTGGACAGCCCAACACGCGGCACCATCCGCGTCGGTGACGATCTCATAAGCAACATGACTGAAGGCCAACTCGCCAAATGGCGTACACGGTCGGTTGGTTTTGTGTTCCAATTCTACCATCTCTTGCCGGTGTTGACGGCATATGAGAATGTCGAACTACCTTTGTTGTTATTGCCTTTATCCAGCAGTGAGAGAAAAAAGCAGGTACTCAACGCCTTGGACCTAGTCGGGTTAGCGAATCGTATGGGACATCGTCCAGGTCAACTGTCCGGCGGTCAGCAACAGCGAGTTGGTATCGCACGGGCTATTGTCACCGATCCAACGCTCATCGTCGCCGACGAGCCGACCGGCGATCTTGACAGCAAATCAGCCGATGAGATTCTCGATTTAATGGTCGAACTGAAACGCGGTCTGAACAAAACGATTGTGATGGTCACACATGATCCGCGAGCGGCTGCTCGCGCTGAACGAATTCTCCATTTGGAAAAAGGGCGATTGGTGCGTGAAACGAGTGGGATTGATCACGCCATGCACCATTTCAATGGCGGTGAACACATTACCGGGGCAGTGCCTGAGCGGGAGGTCCGTCGATGAGAGCGTTCGACGAGTGGCTTCTAAACTTCACCGATAATCCCCTCAATGTGGCATTACTGGCCGGTGCCGCTTTTTTGGTGGCGTTGTCATTTCTGTGGCTCGATCAAGTAGTATTCTATACCACCCTCATCGTTAAGAGTTTCCGTCGAAATGTTCTACGAAGCACCTTGACAAGCATGGCCATCATGGTGTTGGTGTTAGTGGTGACGCTCGTGTGGAGCGTTTTGAACCTGCTCGACAAAGTCACCAGTGATAAAGCCAGAGATTTCAAAGCCATCGTGAGCGAACGCTGGCAGATACCGTCGCAGATGCCCTATTCCTATGTATCTGGATTGGCACGAGGCGGAGCACGCACCGGCAGCGACATTGTACCGATGGACTCGATGACCTGGACTTTTTACGGCGGAACGACGGACCCCGTGAACCGTACACGCGAGAATATTGTATTTTTCTTTGGGATGAATCCGCAAAAGATGATGCTGATTCAGCGCGATGAGAAAGGCAATCCACTACGTGATCGGGACGGAAAACTGATCTACTCGAGCATGATGGATGATATTGATCAAGCTACCGAAGAGGAAATGCTTGATCTTGATCGCCACTGCCGCGAAATGGAGAAAGATCGCAGTAAGGTCGTCATCGGTCGTGACAAACTCGATAGTATGAAGAAAAAAATCGGCGAGCGCATCAAAGTCACTTCATTTAACTATCCCGGTGTGGATCTGGAAGTCGAAATCGTCGGCACCTTCCCCAAGGGACGTTATGATGCTTCATCCCTAGTCAACATTCAGTATATCCTTGACGGTATCGATGCCTGGAAACAGAAAAACGGCAAACCGCATCCGATGGCCGAAAAATGTTTGAATCTGGTTTGGCTCAAGGTACCTGACACAGAGGCTTTTCGTCAGGTAGCGGATCAGATCATCACCTCGCCGGAGTTCAAGTCACCGGCGGTGAAAGTGGAAACAGCATCATCGGGTATTGCGAGTTTTCTGGACAGTTATCGAGATTTGTTATGGGCGGTGCGGTGGATCCTTGTACCAGCCATTCTGGCAACGATGGTGCTAGTGATTGCCAACGCCATAAGCATCAGCGTACGTGAACGTCGTACCGAAATGGCCGTGCTTAAAGTATTGGGGTTCAGCCCCACCCAAGTGATGATATTGGTGTTGGGCGAGGCTATCTTCATTGGCGTGATAAGTGGAATGATCAGTGCTGGTATCGCGTACATAGCGATCAATGCTCGCGGTGGTTTGAAATTCCCCATCGCGTTTTTCCCCGCGTTCAAGGTTCCCGACGAGGCGATCTGGTGGGGGCTGATGATCGGCGGCGCAACGGGCGTGCTGGGCAGCTTGTTGCCTGCTTGGTCGGCGCGGTCGGTGAAAGTGGCGGAGGTTTTTTCCAAGACGGCCTGACGCTGGAAGGATGGGCACCCCATGAGCCTTATCGACCTTCTTTGGATAGTCCCTGTCGGTTCCGCTTTGTTACTACTAACTGGCGGCTTGGTGGTGACGTTGCCATTGAGCATTGTGTTATTGTTCGTTTTGGCCGCACAGTTGGTAGGGTTGTTGCGTCGGGTGCCCTTCACCTACAACCTTCGCAACCTGCTCGTGCGGTGGAAAACGAACATCTTGACCACGATCGCTTTCATATGCGTCGTCGCTTTGCTCACTTTCATGCTCGCCTTTGTTAACGGGATGTATTATCTAACAAGTAATACGGGTAATCCGTCGAATGTGTTTGTTCTAGCCGACGGTGCGACGGATGAGCTGTTTAGCAATCTTGGGTATGGTGATGTTAAGGAAATCGCTCTCCAGCCGGGTGTCTTGAAAGATGAAGATGGTATGCCGTTGGCAAGTTGGGAATTGTATTGCGTCGTGAATCAACCGATTCTCGTTCGTAAATGTCCGGTATGTGGTGATCTAGTACCAGTAGACCGATTCGGACGCGAGTTGATCGAACACGGTTCGCCGCGCTGTGAAGGATCAGGCCGGAGTATCGTCGGTTCGCGGGGCCGACGTCTGTTGCAAGTACGCGGGATCGAAGATCCCGCCAAGTCCGGTAAAGTTCATAGTATTCCCCTCAAGGTGGGCAATTGGTTCAGCCAATCCGGCGTTCAGGCACTGCAGGGCAGCACTAGTGCTGAACAAGCGGTTCAGGCCGTGATTGGTGAAGGGTTATCACGAGAATTGGGACCGGACGCCGGCAAACGTGCATTAGAGGTTGGCGATACCTTCGACCTCGGGCCGCGAAAATGGGTTGTCACCGGCATCATGGATTCGTCAGGGTCAACCTTTGATTCTGAAATCTGGGCCAAATTCCAGCTTGTTGGTCAACAATTTGGCAAGCCGACCTACACCACTTGTGTACTTCGCACGAAGGATGAAGAGGATGCGATTAAACTCGCTCAGTTCCTCAAGACTGACTACAAAAAACCAGCCGTCTCGGCCCAGCAAGAAACCGTCTATTACGCAGGACTCAATACCACGAATCAACAATTTTTATATGCAACTATTGTGGTCATGTTAATCATGGCCATAGGTTGTGCGTTCGGTGTCATGAACACTATGTTTGCCGCTATTGCTCAGCGGACCAAGGATATCGGCGTTTTACGAATCATTGGCTATTCGCGATGGCAGATACTTACATCATTTTTCATGGAAGCGTTGGCCTTGGCAGTATTCGGTGGGCTGATTGGTATAAGTATCGGCTCGCTGTGCCACGGACTGAGTGCAACCAGTAATATTGCCAGCGGCCCAGGTGGCGGGAAAAGTGTCGTGATCAAACTCGTGGTCGATCATTACGTCATTTTGACGGGCATGGGTTTCTCGCTGTTTATGGGATGCGTCGGCGGATTGATACCCGCTCTTTCGGCGATTCGTCTTAAGCCGTTGGAATCACTGCGGTGAGAGCATCAACTAACCGGACGATTGGCGTCGTCGGCACTGCTGCTTGTTGTATGTTCACGGATTAAGAATGGTTTGTGCGCTAGACGAACGAAAGCAAACAGGCCGACGAACGTGACGAATAAGGCCCAGACCGACGCCGACGCGACCACCGGCGATACACTATATCGCAACGCAGGCCACACACGTCGAGGAAGTGTCTCGATTTCCGGGCCTCCCAAGAACTGTGCGATGAAGAATTCGTTGAATGACAGTACGAACGCCAGCAATGCCCCTCCCATCACCCCCGGCGCGATCAACGGCAGCGTAACGCGAACGAAGGCTTGCCGACTCGATGCGCCAAGGCCGCGAGCTGCGTCAATTAACTCGGGCGGCACTGCTCGCAGGGCAGCACGAGTCGAAAGGTAAACCAACGGCATCCCCAGTAGCCCGTGAGCGAAGATGAGAGCCAACGGCGTACGAGCGATTCCGAGGACGTGCATGGTCGGCAACAAGCCAATCCCCAGCACAATTGGCGGGATCGCCAAGGGTAACATGATGATGCGATCCAATCGTTTCGGTCGGGCCAGGGCAGCGGGTACGCCGGTCGCCACAGCAACGGCGACGGCCCCGACCCCGACGCCGACACTGGTAGCCAAGGCGTTGAGCCACACGGGATCGCTGAGGAACCGAACATGCCAGCCCACCGACCACGCCAGCAGCGGAGGCCGAGCCAATTCTCCCGGCGTGAACGACATCCAAACCGCCCCAAACAGAGGTAGCCACAAAACGAAAAAGACGACCCAAATGAAGCGAGACATCGAATGGTTACTCGTTTATCAAGCGCCCGACCACTGTTTCGGTTCCGGGGGAAAGCCGGGGAAGCCCCCCTTACCCCTTGCGGACTGGTGCTGACGACGAAAGTCGGCGTCCCCAACGGAGAAAGAGCGGACGAGCGGCGATGGATTATCTATGGTGACATGTGTATGGCTTTCCCTCAACCTGAACCCTACGTTGCGTTGTTATTATGGCTGTTAATCTAACCCCACAGTATCACGAAGCCGAGGAAGCCTACAAGAAGGCGAAGACCGCGGAGGAGCGGTTGGAGTGCCTTCGTGTCATGTGGACGGAGTTACCCAAACACAAGGCCAGCGAGAAACTCCAGGCCGAACTCAAAACGAAGATCAGTGAGACCCGCAAGGAAGTCGAAGCCGATAAACGCTCACCCAAAAAAGGCGGTGTCAGCTATAAAATACCACGTCAGGGAGCAGGCCAGGTGTTGCTGATCGGCGGACCCAACGCCGGGAAAAGTCGCCTTTTGACACGCTTGACGCGGGCGACACCCGAAGTCGCACCGTATCCGTTCACGACCCGCGAGCCGTCGGCCGGGATGATGCAGTGGGAAGATGTGCGGGTGCAGTTGATCGACACGCCGCCGATCACGCCCGACTATCTGGAAAATTACGTGTCCAGTATGGTACGAAATGCAGATCTGTGCGTTCTGGTCGTCGATATGGCCGATGATGACGGCATCTTCGCGGCGGAAGCCGTCATTCAACGACTGGAAGGCGTAAAGACTTGCTTGATCGGCTCTCCGCCCGAAGACCCCGATGATCCGACCATCGAATATATTCGTACCATTTTGGCCGCGAACAAAATGGCGTCGGAAGGCGCGACCGAGCGGTTGGAGATATTGCGTGAGATGATGGGAAATCGCTTCCCGTTCGTCACGCTCGATGCAGAGTCATCGACCGGGTTAGAGGAACTGCGCAACGCTATTTACCAGGGACTAAATGTGATCCGCGTGTACACTAAAAAACCAGGCAAACCGGCAGACATGGATTCGCCGTTCACGATTCCGGTAGGTGGAACAGTGGAGCGGTTGGCCGAGCAGGTTCATCGCGAAGTGGCCGAGAAACTCAAGTCGGCCCGGATATGGGGAACGGGCGTGTTCGATGGCCAGACGGTGACGCGGGACCACGTGCTGCATGATAAGGATGTAGTAGAGTTGCACGTGTAAAACCTTAGTCGCTAAGGGGGCAAGTTTCACACGATGGATCGAATCGGGCGAAACAATAAAGGGTTAACCCACTAGCCAGTTGCTAAAGCCAGAGCATAGATGACCAATCAGGGATGCCAAACGGATGAGTTATCGAGATGGAAACAGGAAGTTTCACGGTCTGTTTTCATCTGAGCACCGTCTAACTATTTTGGATACACTACATATCTCAGATGACACAATTAGCCGAACGGGCCAGACTGCTTGGGGTGCCATGCTACGGAATATGTACTGTCGCGGAAATTACCAGCGTCACCAGGGACGATCTTCCATCAGGTCAGCATGATTACGTATTGCTTACCGATCCTTTCAAAGGATCTCTGCACCGGCTCCACCCTGAGCCGCCACAAAGGGACGGATTCTTGACGCCAAGGCTTTTTTACCGTAAATTATTTACAAAATGACGGCTGCATGACAGACAAACTGAAAAAGACATTTAGGTTTATTTGATTTTCAATTGTTTTTCGGCATGTTGATGCTGTGTGAATCATCAAGCTCCGCAGTCTGTGACGAATTGTTCGCGAGGTGCCGGTATGCTTCTGGGTGGCTCCACGACAACTCCGTTCGATCTAATATTTACCTTGTTCGGGACACGGGTGCGAGTACATCCGTTTTTCTGGCTCATCTCTGTGTTACTTGGACAAGGAATCCTCAGTTCGCCTAACTGGATGGAGTTGCTGATCACCTGGATTGCTGCCGTGTTTCTCTCCATTTTGCTACATGAATTCGGCCATGTTTGGATGTGGCGTGTATTCGGCGTTCGGGCGGATATTCTGCTGCATTCAATGGGTGGATTGGCGATCCCTGATTACGATGCGCCGAAACGCTGGCAGCGCATTCTCGTCTCGTTCGCCGGCCCGGCTATTCAGCTAATCTTGTATGCAATTCTATCCTTTGGTTTCTTTCATTTGTGGAAAGAATCGCTCACTTCCCCAATACTGATTTCCTTTATTGCTTTTTTAATGATTATCAACTTGTCTTGGCCCCTGATTAATTTGTTGCCGATCTATCCGCTCGACGGGGGACAGATGGTTCGCGAGTTATGCCAAATGGTGGCGACACGGTCCGAAATGGTCAATTCCCGTCCTGCCCTGATTGTCTCTCTTTGGATTTCGATTGGTACGGCCTTGGCCGTGACCTTGTACATCCTGATGCCAAATTTCGGATACCGGCAACCGATAAACTTGCCTGTGGGCCCTTTCATGGCTGTTGTCGCTATCGTGATGGCAGTAAATAATTATCAGGAATTGCAACAGATGAGCGGACGGCGTGGCCCACTGGATGACGACTGGTGAAAAGGAACAGAGCGGAGAATGGGGATCGTCGGTTGGTTTCGGATCGTGACAGGCAGTCGGATGGAACTTTAACCCGACTGGTGCGTTCAAAATAGTAGGAGGATACACGCCATGCGTTTCATACCAGCAACCGTTTTATCCCTGTCCATTCTGGGGTTTGTCTATGCCCAGGATGCCGCCATCCGCGACCTGATGAACAAACTTGCCAGCAAGGAAACCGCCGTTCGGCGGCAAGCGGCGACCGAGTTGGCCGATCTAGGTCCCGATGCGAGCCTGGCCGCTCCGGCGTTGCGCAAGGCTTTGCGTGATAGCGATACTTACGTTCGTCGGTTCTCGGCTCAGGCGTTGGGCAAAATCGGCGCCCAAACCAAGGACGTCAAGGATACGGTTTCCACCCTTGCCCTGGCAATGAACGACGGCCAAAAGGAAGTGCAACTAGCTGCCGTTGAATCCCTGGTAGCGATCGGGCTGCCCGCGTTGGATGCGTTGCTCAGCGCTCTTAAAGATCCGACGAAAATCCCCCAAGTACGCAAGAAAGCGGCCCAGGGACTCGGCAAAATAGGCCCCCAGGCACGTGGCGCGGTACCTGTCTTATCCGAGTTGGTCACCGGCAAAACAAACACCAAGACTAAAAAGAAAGACCTCAGCGACGACGACATCCGTATTGATGCCGCTGCGGCGTTGGGGAAGGTCGCCAAGAAAGAAGACTCCGTGGCCCTCGAAGCGCTCAAGTCCGTCAGCGAGGGCAAGCAGAAAAACAAAACCTTGCAAAAAGCCGCTCAGGAATCGCTACGAGAGATCAACGGCACGCTACCGAAGAAAAAGAACAAGTAAGTCATCGCGAAAGGGCAAGGCTTTCAAGATTGATGGATTTCAACCGCCAAGATACCAAGAACAACCAGTGAAAAATTTGTCGCACCTTCTTTGGCTTCTTGGCAGGACTTTTTATGGTTTACTCGCCCTATCAGCCTGACAACTTCCTAATTCCACCTGAAGCGCGAGGAAAAGGAAACCAGGTCAGTTTCCCGTAACACGCACCGTTGGTTGCAGTTCCAGCGGTGTCTCGGAGCGGATGTTGGCGAGCCGAAACTGTTTCCGTCCTGCCAGCACTGCCAACAATTCCGGCAAGACATTACGCGCACGCCACCCCTGAGTTAGCGGCATCTCGGGTATCGCATTCCCCATGATGGCCGCGCGAGTCAATGTCCGAATGTCACTGGTACTGGCTACCAGACTCATGGCCAGATGATGGCGAGCGCAATAGTCACCCAATACGGCAATCAAGATGTTGGTGATCAACGGCAGTTGAGGAAAATCGACTTCCCGTTCGGGTGGTGACGGACATTTTTCCAACGGTAAAGCGTAAGCGGCCTCCACGGTCTGCAACACGTCCGGTAAATCGCGAGCAGCCAAGCCGCGAATCACTTCCAGGTCTTTTGTGGTTTTGGGAGTGCGTTTGGCGATCTCGACCAATAGATCGTCGCGAAGGATGGTTCGTGCCGGCCTATCTGCCGCGATAGCCTTGGCGTCGCGCAACTCGTACAAACCCTTTACCACAGCTAGCTTTCGGCGATCCAGCGAGCCGATACCGCGCAGCTTTCGCCAGCGTTCCTCTTCGGCCTGGACCTCGGGACAACCCGCACGGCGAATAAGTCGCTCGGCCTCTTCCTTGACCCACTCTAGGCGATTGAGGGTCTTGAGATGGTTACGCTGCTTTTCGTAGAGCCTAAGCAAATAACGAACATCGTCGAACGCATAACGAACTTGGGCCGGTGTGAGCGGCCGTCGTCGCCACTCGGTCAGGGTTTCGCCTTTACTCAGTCGGTGGCCTAGGTACTGTTGCACGACCGCCGCATGGCCCAGTGGATAGGCTCCGTTGATCAGCCCGGCCGCTAACTGAATGTCGAAGAGATTGGCCGGAGGCGCACCGGAAAGAACTCGGCACAATCGCACCTCCTCTCGCCCAGCATGAACGACGGCGACGCGCTGCGGATCGTGCAACAATCGCCAAAACGGGTCCAACGGCCCAGTACTATACGGATCGATGAGATACAGCCGATTGGGCAAAGCCACCTGAACGAGACAGAGTTCCGGGTGATAGGTATGCTCGCCGACAAATTCTGTATCGAAACCGATGACCGGACAATCGCTCCACTCTCGGCATAACTCGACAAGCTGGACTGCGCTGGTGATAATCTCCTGAGTTGGTTCCGTCATCCGTCGATCCCTCCGGGCGATGCGCGGACGTTCCCGACGACTCGCGTCGTTGGTTCCCCTCCTGACCGTCGAGCAAAAGACACT
>RGDT01000111.1 GCA_009918525.1 Planctomycetia bacterium | reverse complement strand
GGACCAAAAATCGGGACCATTCCATGGGCACTCGGCTCACCGAGACGGTCGCCCGTCGCCGGAACTTCCGAAGGGCGGGGAAGAGGAAGTCCTACCTTCTATCGGGCCTCCTACGGTGCCAGTGCGGCAACCACATGGTCGGGGCGTCCTACCACGGACGGAGTGCCATCTACCGCTACTACGTCTGCACGCGGCAGATCCACGAGGCCACGAAGGCGTCCTGCCAAGGTCCACGCATCCCGGCCGACGACTTGGAAGCCGCCGTCATCGAACGGCTCAAAGACATCGGGGACCGGGACGAGGCCCGAACCGTCATCGTCGAAAAAGCCCTCGAAGGGGTCGAGTCCCAGCGGCTCGAACTGGCCGAGCAGGAGAGCATCCTTCACCGCCAGATCGCCCAGACGCGAGCGGCCATCGGTCGCCTGATGGACGTGCTGATCGAACGAGGAGCGGAAGGCTTCGCCACCATCAAGGACAGACTGGCTCACCTGGAGGCCGAGGACAAGAGTCTGACTGCGGAACTGGACCGGGTGAGCGGCCTTCGGCAGCCGCTCGCCGCCAAGAGCGACGCCTCAGCGGCATTCCTCTCGACCTGGGCCGGCGTCGGGAACCTGCTCGGTGAAGTGTCCGACGAGGAGAAGCAGGAGATTCTTCGGCACTACGTCGAGGTGGTTGAGTTCCGCAAGACCGACGACGGCGGCAAGGTCGGGGTCTACGCCATCCAACTCTTCCCCGAAGTCCGGCAATACCTGCACCCGAGCGACCCCGACGGGGATGGGGACACACGGGTGTTCAGCCCAACGAAGTCGCCCAATACGCCGAACGGAGCGACCTCCCCGCAGGAAGGTGGCCCCGCCGCGTTAACCGCGGCCGATGCCGTGGTTTGTAGAACTGTCTCGTTAGCTCCGCGAGTAGGATTTGAACCTACAACCCGCCGGTTAACAGCCGGCTGCTCTACCGTTGAGCTATCGCGGAAACTACACAGGGAATAATAACTCCCGATCTCGATTTGGCAAGTCTTTTTTGAACAGTCTCCACCACCATTCTTGCTTCGCCGCCTTACAGAACCTCATTTCCTCTTGCAGTCATTAAGCATTCATCACCTTGTAGTCGCTCGTCTATTATCTCCCACTGCGCCGATAGTCGAATGATTGATGAATACCCAAGCTGCCGCTCATGTCTTTCCTAAGATTTTCGTCCAATTTTTGTAACTTTCTTGAATTTTTCGCTCAGTTTAGTCGTTCTCGTTCGATAACTTGTATAAAGTACCTCAAATGCTTACCGAAGTATAACATGCCTACCCGAAATACTTATCCTGCATCATTGGCCCTTGCGGGTCTCCTGTCGGCTATTGTCGTTCCTCTAATGATCGCCGCGCCACGCGCTGCCGTGCCTTTGCGTTGGCCCACTGCCGACCACCCCACCTGGACACGCAGCGAGCCGGCCCTGGAGCCTACCTGGCCCGATCAACCGCACTTCAGTTCCGACGCTGCGGCTCGGCCTGTTCCCACGGGTGAACTCGTTCTCTTCACCTCCTCGCGTCACGATAGCTTGACTGCTGCCAACTCCCTCACCGGCGAAACACGCTGGCGCTTTGTGGCCGATGGCCCTATCCGCTTTGCCCCTACCGTCTGGCGCGATCGTATTTTCGTCGTCAGCGATGACGGCCGATTGTACTGTCTTTCGCTCGAAGATGGTTCCGTGATGTGGAGTCTGCGTGGTGGTCCATCCGATCAGCTTATTCTCGGAAACGAGCGACTTATCAATATGTGGCCCGCTCGCGGTGCTCCGGCCGTCTCGGAGGATGGAGAAGAGGCGACCGTATATTTCGGGGCAGGTATCTGGCCGTTTATGGGTATATTTCTTCACGCCGTGGACGCCCGAACGGGGCAAGTGCGTTGGACAAATTCCGGTGACAGTTGTACTTACATCAAACAACCTCATAACACGGACGCCTTTGCTGGGATCGCTCCTCAAGGTGCCTTTGCCGTGGCGGGCGATCACTTGCTCGTCGCCGGTGGTCGTTCCGTTCCAGCATGCTACGACCGTCATACAGGTAAACGCCTGCACTATCGGCTCGCCGAAGCGGGTAAAGTCGGCGGTGGACCGGATGTATATGTCGTTGGAAAGCGTTATGTCAACGGTACCGGAGCCTTCGATTTGAAAACCGGTGCCCCGATTGGCATGGTTTCGGAAACGACTGCTGCCGAGGGAATGTGGCTTTACAGTGTGCGAGGCGGTGTCTGTCGAGCTTATAACGTCGCAGAAATACCCGAAATTCAACGCGATAAGCCTTCCGGCAAAACGCGCATTTTGCCGGAAGCGTGGCTTGGTGAGTCCTATGCCTCTATCGAGGTACCACCGACTCTGACACTTTTGGCTGTACCTGGCCGAGTGTACGGCGGCGGCACGGGACGAGTCTATGCCATCGATGGATTCGCAGAAGGTAAGCCGCGTATCGCATGGCAGGCACGCTTTCGGGGGACGGCTGCTCATTTAGCCTATCGCGATGGTTCGCTCTTTGTTAGCACACGTGAGGGGCATCTCCATGCGTTCGGTCCTGGTCCCGATCAGGCCATTCCTTCTCTGGAAGAAGAACCACTACCTACCGATCCCGAGGCCAAATCGCGAATCGCGGACCTAATCAAAGTCGTCGGCCCATCCCAAGGCTATGCCGTCTTGGCCGGTTGCGATGTGGCAGATGTAGCAGCGTTTTTGGCCGACACTGCGTTGAACCTGATTGTCATGCAAACTGATGCGAACAAACGAATGGCGTTGCGAGATGCTCTCCGAAAGGCCAATATCCCAGGAAAACGGGTGGCGATAATACCTCATGCTCCTGCCGAGGTCATGCTGCCGCCCTATTTGTGCAGTTTGTTGGCGGTCAATGGGCCGCTGGACGAACCGGTTCGCAAGCGTCTGTTCAATGCGGTTCGTCCTTATGGTGGGGCGCTGGCAGTTCGTGAGGGCGGAGATTGGAAAGTTACTCGTCGCGATGGTCCCCTGCCGGGAGCCGGGAACTGGACCCACGAGAACGTTAATGCTGCCAACACGCGCGTTGCACCCGATACTCTGGTGAAGGCACCTTTGGGCGTGTTGTGGTTTGGCGGCCCAGGTAACCAAGACATTCTGCCTCGGCACGGTCACGGACCGGTTCCGCAAGTTGTCGATGGTCGGTGCATCGTCGAAGGCATGGACCAATTGCGGGCTATCGATATCTACACAGGGCGGTTACTTTGGACGGCATCGCTGCCGGGACTGGGTCAAGTGTACGACAACACGGCCCACCAAGCGGGCGCGAACGCCATCGGCAGTAATTATGTTTCAACGTCCGAAGGTATCTTTGTCGCGCTGGGCAATGAGTGTCTGCGCCTGAACCCTGACACGGGCCGCACGATGCAGCGTTACCGCCTGCCCGTCATGCCCGGCGAAAAACAAGCTCCGCGCTGGTCTTTTCTGAACGTCGTGAATGGTTATGTGATCGGAGCAAGCAATCCGACAGCCAGTGCCACGGCGAAACGTAAAAAAGGTGAGTTTACCGGACTGGAATACAGTCGTCGTGTCACGGTACTCGACCGCGAGAGCGGTAGGGTCTTGTGGAATGTCACCGCCGAACACGGCTTCCGGCACCACGGTATCTGTGCGGGGGGCGGTAGACTCTATCTGCTGGATCGTAAGCCGACGGATAACCGTGTGTCACGCGACGGCAAAAAGGATGCTGTTGTCGGAGCGGTGGGAGCCTTCGACTTGAGGACGGGCAAGCAATTGTGGCGCGATTCTAAGGGAACGTTTGGTACCTTTCTGAGCTATAGCACGAAGCATGATGTGATACTTGAATCGGGTCTCATGTCGCGAGACACGCTCCGTGACGAGGCCAAAGGTATCCGGGCCTTTGAAGCTGCTTCAGGTAAAATATTGTGGAATCGTCCCGACTACTTCGGCCCGGCGATGATCCACGGCGACCGCATTCTCAAGGGCGGCGATGCCGGTGCTGGGTCCGGAACCGCTTGCGACTTATTGACCGGCAAGGAATATCAGATTCCCGACCCACTCACGGGGGATTCGATGCCGTGGAAATGGCAGCGGACTTATGGGTGCAATACGCCTGCGGCCTCGGAACATCTGATGTTATTCCGTTCGGGAGCGGCTGGATTCTACGACCTGTGCGGGGATGGGGGGACCGGAAACCTTGGAGGCTTTCGTTCGTCCTGTACGTTGAATTTGATCCCCGCCGGTGGGGTGTTGGTTGCACCCGATTACACCCGGTCATGCACCTGTAATTATCAAAATCAGACGTCTCTCGCATTTGTTCATTGGCCGGACGCGGAACTGTGGACGTTCACCACGTCACGACCAGTCACTGCTCCCATCCGTCGAATGGGTTTGAATCTCGGAGCGCCGGGCACTCGTCGTGCTGATGACGGGACGCTGTGGCTGGAGTATCCACCTGTTGGAGGACCATCACCCAAGGTGAAGGTATCATCGACGCCGACACAGCCGGAAACATTCCGACTACACGCCTCGACGGTCAGTGGGGAAAAGCCCTGGGTGGTCTGCTCGGGAGCGAGAGGTTTGGAAGAATTACGGATCACCCTGGACAGCAGTGATAAGCCTCGGAAATATACCGTTCGACTGTACTTCCTCGAACCGCAGCGTTTAGGCGGGCGGCGCGAGTTTGATGTGCAAATCCAGGGTAAGCCCGCACTGGAAAAATTTGCTGTAGACGAGCCGCTAAAATCTCTGGTGCGCGAGTTCAAGGGGATCGATATTGCCAAAGAACTGGTGATCGGCTTCCAAGGGTCTTCATTACTGAGCGGCGTGGAAGTCATCGCGGAAGGGCGGTGATCGATCTTGCTCGTTGCGCCTGCGAGTGTGCTGGCGAAAGCCCCTTTTGAGTAGCTGAACAACTCAGGAGGGCTTTCGTATTCAACTCTATCACGTTTTGATCCATACTATAAGTTCATATCTCGCCGTTATCATTCTCAACCTTATTCCGCAATGAAAATTACCGAAATCATCTGCCAGATCCTCCGCATCCCCAACGTGACAGCCAAAACAGCCAGTAGCCAGGACTCGGTCCTCATCCGCGTCCGCACGGACACGGGCCTCGAAGGAATCGGGGAGGCCGACTCTTCACCTGAAGTGGTGAAAGCCATTATCGATGCCCCGTTCAGCCACAATATCGCGTGTGGGTTGCGTCAACTACTCATCGGGGAAAACGCGCTGGATCATCAACGTCTCTGGCAGAAAATGTATCGCCGGACAATGTATTTCGGTCGAAAAGCCGTCGGTATCACGGCGATGGCGGCGGTCGATGTCGCGTTGTGGGATCTTAAGGGCAAAGCGTTCGGGCAACCCATTCACCGTCTGCTTGGCGGCAAGCAGCACGATCGGTTGCGCGGCTATGCGTCTATACTCTTTGGACGTGATGGTTCCGAGACACGCGATATCGCTCGCCGTTGGACCGAGGCGGGTTATACAGCCGTCAAATTTGGTTGGGAGCCGATGGGACAATCCGAGGCGTTGGATATTGACCTGGTTCGCGGAGCGAGGCAGGGGTTGGGCGACGGCATGTTGCTTATCGACGCGGGGTGTGTTTGGGACGCTCGTACTGCACTTCGCCGAGCGCAAGCCTTCGCTGAGTACAAACCCGAATGGCTGGAGGAACCCCTCCGCGAGGATGATGTTGACGGCTATGTCTGGCTACGCGATCGCTCGCCAATCCCCATCGCAGCAGGTGAGGGGGAGTGCGGACGAGAGTCATTCCGACCGTTCATCGACCGTCACGCCCTGGATGTGTACCAGGTTGATCTTTCACGTTGCGGCTTCACGGATTCGGCCTATATCCGCGATCGCGTCGAGGAGGTTGGGGCCCGATTGTGCAACCACTGCTACACCAGTCCAGTCACGGTGGCTGCCTGCCTGCATTGGCTCAGCACATGCCGCGATGCGTTTGTTTTTGAGGATTGTGTAGAAGATTCGCCATTGCGGCACGAACTAACGCTCGAAAAGGTACAGTCGGAGGGGGGCTATATTCGCGTGCCCGACGGACCTGGTTTAGGGGTGACACTCAACGAGCGCTTCGTCCAACAGCATCTTGTGGTCGAATCGCGATAAGACGAGAAGACGACACTAGCCGTTAAGTTTTTTACCACAACATAGGCTGTTTACGTCGTTGCTACCATTCCTCGGGGCGACGATGCAAGTCGTCGGATAGTTCAACAAATTTACTCGAGATACGTTCACAATGTCGTTGTGAACGTGTATTCCTCCATTGTTAGTCCACTGTTGTCTTTCGCAAGGGCAGCGATGCGAAGTGTGTAGGTTCCCTTAAGCGACTGTAAGGGAAAGATCAGGTCAAAGCCTCTGCCGCCTGACCCGGCTACATCTTTGACATTGATCGCCGACACCTGAACTCCGGTGGGGCGTGAGAGCGTAACACTCATGGGGCTTAGAGTCGAAAAGTTCATAGCACGGTCGAAGCTGATGCGAAAACTGCTTATTGTGGTCGGTGTTGGTCCCGCAACCATCGTCATAACCACACGGGGTGCCGTAGAAGATGGTGCCGGCGGTGTATCGCCCAGAGCAACAGTATGGGAATACTCGGCCATGGTCAGGCCCGAGAGATCTTTTGCTACATTCGATATCTGAAGTTGATAGGATCCTGTTCGCGATTGGAGGGGAAATATGAGATCAAAACTCTTTCCCGCCGAACCGGCTACATCCTTGATGTTCGTGGCCGTCACCTGTTGCCCGTTGGGTAGCGTCAAGGATACGCTGTTGCGAGTCAGAGACGAGAATGACATCGGGCGGTCGAACGTAATGCGGAAACTGGTAAGGATTCGCGGTGTCGGTCCTGCGGCCACAGCCGTCATCACCTTCGGAGGCGAGGACGCGGTCAACGGCTGAGCCACACCAACCGCTGCTGCGGCATTGATGATTCTTCCACCGGCGATTTGATCGATTAACGAGTCTCTTCGCGTGGCAGTGTTGAGAACCTGCGAGATGACTTGTTTATAACTCCAAGTCGGATGGCTGGCCCATACTAAAGCAACCACCCCCGACACAAAGGGAGCCGCCATCGACGAACCCGTACGATAACCGTAAGACTTGCCCGGATTGGTACTGAGAATGTTTGATCCCGGTGCCGCGATGTCCACGTTGACCACGCCAAAATTCGAGTAGGACGCTAATTTACCGTAAATGTCCAGCGCGGCAACCGTCATGACGTTCGTGGCATTTGAGTTAGCTGGATAGGTCGGAGAAACATCGATATTTTGACCATTGTTGCCGGCTGCCGCGACGATTACCACACCATTTTGCTCAGCCCTGCTGATCGCCCCGGCTAGATTTGTACTAAAACTCGCTAAAATCCAACTAACATTTATGACTTTCGCCCCATGGGTTGCGGCGTAGTCCACGGCCTTGACGGCCCATGAGGTGTCACCAACAGCTCGCGCATCAAAAATTTTCAGTCCCATGATCGGGACCGACCAGGCGACTCCGCTTACGCCTAGGGAATTGTTTCCTTCAGCACCAATAATTCCACTGACGTGTGTGCCATGACCGTGGTCGTCGAAGGGGTCGTTGGTGTTGGAGACGAAGTTCCATCCCACGAGGTCATCAACATATTGATCCCCATCATTACTGATACCATCGGCCCAGCCACCCTGCTCGATGGGTTTGAGGACATCTCCAGCGTCGATGTACCCGTTGCGGTTGAGATCGGAGATTTTGCCCGCACCTTGGTTGCGATCATCGTTGAGGTCGATGAATGTGATCAGACCATCGCCGTTGGTGTCGATAAGCCTGGCTCGAGTAGAAGTGGGGATTTCGCCCTGGTTGAGCCAGATATTTCGGTAGAGGTCTGGGTGAGTGTAATCCACGCCTGTGTCGAGGACAGCGACATTGGCACGCGTACTACCCGTGGTCACATCCCATGCCCGCGTGGCACCGATGTCTACGGCTCCGGTTCCCGTACCTTGCAGACCCCACTGTTCAGTGAACCTGGAATCGTTAGGGATGGCTGCTAAAGAAGGTTTTGCTGATGGTGGGATTAATGGGTGGGACGTGAGTCCCCCCGTAAGCACCTGGCGTTCTTCAAGGCACTCCACCCGGAGGCGGGTATGCTTGAGATGGCGCGATGACATGCGGAGTTCCTCGTTAAGGGTGTCACATCCTGTTGTCACTCACGATCAACAGAGGCACGAAAGCGTGTCGTGACCGTGAAGTCACGAACACAAGAACCTTTGTGACGATGGTTGTCATCACTTACTAGTTGCAAAAGTGGTAAAGCAAAAGAAGCGTTGGCGAGTTGTGGTTCCTCCACTTCCTCGCCAGTGAGCGTTCCGTTGCGACACGTTCAATATCGGATTACAGGCTGGCTTTCGTAGCGATAGGAAAGTTTCCTGTTACCAGTTCGTGCCGTTCATCGCCAGTGTATGCCGGTTGATCGGTGTCTGCCGAAAGTGAAGAAAATGGCTGCGTGCAGGCTAGTCGTTTCGACCGTCACACGGAGTCGCACGGTACCATTCGATTACTTCGTCAACAACGGTTTGATCCTTACCAGGCGGAAAGCTACTGGGTCGTTATGTCCGGCAAAGCCAAAATAGCCCTTGGTTCGCAATCGACCGGGATTTTCCTTCCCTCCCATGAAAGCCGTGACTTTGCTGATGTCGCCATCAAGAATACGGGTGCCGTTCAGCTCGACCTGTATCAAATGGCCTCGGACGGTGACATCCATAAGGTTCCATTCTCCTAGCGGTCGCAGGTAGCCTCGCTGGGCAGGGATCATCCCATAGACGGAGCCGTTGTACTGCCGTGCATCAAGTTTCTTGTACTTCGTGGCGTCGTCGTCGAGAATCTGAATCTCGCACATGGCGACTTGCGAAGGTTGGCCCGTGCCAGGGTAACGGATGGCTAGACCGTTATTTCCACCAGGAGGTAACTGGTATTCGACTCGTGCCACAAAGTCGCTGAACTCTTCCTGAGTGTGAATGTTCCCGCCCTTTTTCGGTTTGCAGACGATGGCCCCGTTCTTGATCTCATAGTTGTCGAGCGGCCCGGCCCAGCCCGTAAAATCCTTGCCGTTGAACAAGTCCTTGAATTCGTCAGAACCATGCTTGCGCAGGATTTCGTTGGCTTCCTCCGCTGGAATTTCGCGGACGAAGATATTCCGCCAGCGAATCTCGCCGCCGTGAGTCTGCAGTTGGATGGGCCCTGTCCGACGTAGCGGACGCTTGCGGTCCCAGAAGTTTTCCAGCCGGGCATGATCTACTACTTTTTTGCCGTTGAGATAGACTGTCGTCCGCTCGCCCACCTGGATGATACGGAACGAATTCCACTCCCCGAACGGTTTGTCAGCGTGAACGAGCGGATCGCGTCCCGGCGATGACTTATCGTTATTGAACAATCCACCCGAGCCTTTGTCGGCTCCGCGATCCCACTTACCACCCTCTTTGGTTGTGTCCCAGATTTGAACCTGGGGGGTGGCACGCAGATAGATACCACTGTCGGCCTTGGCAACGGTCTTGTATTCAAGGAGTAATTCAATGTCGCTGAATTCCTTGTCAGTGGTCAGGTATACGCCTTTACCGTCGTTGACGAGTTCGCCTGCTTGTACTGTCCAGTGCTTGCGGGCATCGGTCGTCCAGGTTTCGATCTTTTTTTGCCGGTCATCGGTCGATAATTTGTCCAGCTCATAGGGGTTGTAATGTGGCATACCGTGCCAGCCAGACAAATCCTTGCCGTTGAAGAGCGAGGAGAACCCATTGGGTACGGAAGTGACCGAATCGCCCCGTGATGACGCCAGTAGTGTGAGACACAATAGCGGTATATATCGAATCACTTTTTAATCTCCTCGATAGTAACTTTCCGGTAGAAGACTTTGGCCTTCGCTCCGCCGTGAACCTGCAGTCCGATGATCCCGTCGCGCTCGATTTTGGGGTCAGTCTCGGTGAAGTCTACCGTCAGTGTCCCGTTCAACCATAAGCGAATACGCGATCCCTCTGCTCGTATCGTGTATTCGTTCCAGTCGTCATGCTTGATTAGCTTTTCGACTTGTTCCTTTTTTGGTGTCGCTAATACCTTGTTGCGACGGCTCTCGTCATACAAGGCACCCCAGTAATATTGGCCGATGTCAGCCTGATAGCCGATCACTTCATGATGCTTAGGGATGCGTTTGGTGCGGAACTGGATACCTGCATTGACTTGTTTAGGATCGCCGAGCAGTTTGAACTCGACCTTCAGTTCAAAGTCGGCGTATTTTTTCAAAGTGCAGAGAAATTCATTGCGGGGCACAACCTGATCCAGTGATCCACCGACGATGACACCATCTTCGATACGCCAAGTCTTGGCCGTGTCGCCATCCCAGCCATTGAATGTCTTGCCGTCGAACAACGGGACCGGGGCAGCCATCACGAGTACGAAAGCTACTAGCATGGAGAGTCCTCCGTAAGGAATGGGGTAGTTTTAGTCGGCAGTTAAGGTGATTTCGAGAGTGAGAGGGGAAGAATTCGGGGCGTCTAATGAAAAAGGCCCGGAATTGCTCCGGGCCATTAACAATAGAGAAAGATCAAGGTAATGCGTCGTACTCTTCGCTAATGCCGTCTTGTAGCCACTGGTCAACATCACGAAGCATATCAACGTGAATGCGATGGGTGGTGGGGTAGGTCGTCATGCGAACCGACATACCCGCAGCATAGAACAGTCGATAGTCCTGCTTCGCTAGCGACAAAGGGACAACCGAATTGGCGATGCCGTGACCAATCATCACTTTCAGTCCGCGAACATCTTGCAAACGCAACAGTGGACCTCGTCGTGGCATAGAGCCATTGAGCGATATAATACCGCCGAATTTGTCGGGATGCTGAAGGGCTAATCGGTAGGCGAGGCTGGCTCCCTCCCGAAACCCAGCCAAGAAAATTCGTTCCGTGTGAACATGATACGAACGGCAGGTTTGCTCGATAGCTCGGAAGACATAATCCTCGAACATTGGTTCTTCGGTGTCATTCCCCCAACTGTAGGTGATCTTACCTTCGCGGTCAGGACCAACGACATGAGGACCGCGCGGGGCGATACAGATGTAGTTACGACGGCTCACGCGAGGAGCCAGACGCAGGATTTGTTCTTCACTCGATCCCTTGCCGTGTAGGAACACGATCAATGGGTACGGATAACTCGGCTCGTAGCCGCGCGGCAAGAAAGTACGCAGCGGCCAAGAATGGGGTGCCGCGACCTCAGAATCATAGAACCCCTCAGCGGGGCGACAGGAGAGAGGAAGTTTAATAGGTGCCATGGGTATCCCGATCAGGGGGGTACGGGTTATGCGTTCGATTGTTATGACCAGAAGCCTGTCTCGGAGTGACATTTAGCTTGTGGACGTAGTCGACGGGGCAAGTCTACGATGATCGAAAAAAACTGTCAATCGAATCATGAACCCAAATCTAAGAAAATTAAGGGTTTGGCGTCATTCTTGATCGGGATGCGCCGGTTGGGCGATATGGTGGGAATTGAGTAAAATACAACGATTGCATAATCATTTCGGATCACGATTTTTTCGCGGGAGAGCCTTTCGCTCTCGGTACAGTATTCTCAACCTACATCGTTCTTTTTACGTAACCATCCCTTGTGATACGATCCCCTTTTTGTGGAGAAAGTCGATTACTGTTGCGGCCGCCTTTTCCGGTTTGAGACTCGTTGTGTCGATTGTCAACTCGGGATTGTCAGGAGCCTCGTACGGGGCGTCGATTCCCGTAAACCCTTTCAATTCGCCTGCTCGTGCTTTGCGGTATAGGCCTTTCGGGTCGCGATGCTCGCATGTCTCCATCGGTGTGGCCATATAAATTTCGATAAACGGCAAATGGCCCCGGCCGTGCAACTGACGCACGAAGTCGCGATCCTTGCGATACGGGCTGATAAACGAGGTGAGAACGATCACGCCCGCATCGGCAAAAAGCTTGGCCACTTCTCCGATTCGTCGAATGTTCTCCTCCCGATCCGCTGCCGAAAAACCGAGGTTGGAGTTGAGTCCATGGCGCACGTTG
>RGDT01000012.1 GCA_009918525.1 Planctomycetia bacterium | reverse complement strand
ACGCATTTGATCTCATGGCCCGTGTTTTACGTGCTGGGCAAACTTCTACACAAGCACTTCAGGCTGTTTCGGATGAATTTAGTCCGCCACTTTCGACCGAATTTCAATACTGTTTTGAACAACAAAATCTCGGCCTCTCCGCTGAACTTTCGCTACGTGATTTGGCGAAACGCACAGGATTGCTGGAGATGAAAATATTTGTTCTTGGGATGCTTGTTCAGCAGCAGACAGGCGGCAACATTGCCGAATTAGTCGAAAAACTAGCTACGGTAATACGTGGTAGACAGCGTATTCAAGGAAAGATCGCTGCTCTAACCGCTGAAGGGCGTATACAAGCCGCTATCTTGCTACTGTTACCTCCAGTCATGTTTTGTATTCTGCTGATTGCCAGTCCTGGCTACCCACTGATTCTTTTCAAATATCCTTCTGTTATTGTTGGTATAGCCATTTCTGAATTAATAGGAGCAGTCTGGATTCGTCAAATTGTTGATTTTAATTTTTAAGGAGAATGCTGTGAATGCCGAATGGATCATTTCTTTGGCAACATTTATTGGTGTGTGCAGCTTGATTGCGTTGGTGATTACTCTAACGTTTCGGAATCGTACCAAGCTGGACGATCGATTAGAGAATTTGACTCTTGATCCTTCAGCACCTCCGGTGATTGCTTCCGTTACTGAAATTGCGTCTGCTACACTTCCAAAACTTGCTGCGCCACTAATGCCATATAATCCCCAGGATCGAACAGAGCTGCAAAGCCGGCTCCTCCATGCTGGATTCTATCACTCTAATGCGATGCCGATATATCTCGGTCTCAAAATGGCGATGATGGTTCTACCGATTTGTGTAGGTATCGCTCTTGGATTGTTTGGAGTTGTTCCCTTATTCTACAGCGTAGCCGTGGGTGCCGGCCTATCTGTTCTAGGAATGGTAATTCCGAGTTTTTATCTAGATCAGCGAACATACTCCCGCCAACGTGAATTGCGTCGCGCACTTCCCGACGCGCTTGATATTATCGTTATTTGTCTTGAAGGAGGACTTAGTTTATCCGCTGCGATTCGCCGAGTTTCTGAGGAATTGCGAACAGCTCATCACACTCTAGCTGCCGAACTTGCTATTGTTCAGCAAGAAACTCATATGGGCCGGCATGTCGGCGAAGCACTTCAACAAATGGCTGATCGCACTGATTTGGAAGAATTACGTTCGCTTTCCAGCGTCATCGCTCAATCCGAGCGTCTCGGTGCGGGCCTCGTGAAATCCATGCGTGTTCATGCCGACACTCTTCGCGAAAAAAGATTACAACACGCGGAAGTTTTAGCGCAAGAGGCATCGGTAAAACTACTAATTCCTACCGTACTTTTTATTTTTCCCTGTATGTTTGTTGTTATTTTGGCACCAGCAATCATTCAGGTCATAGATGTATTATCCCGAACTCAATTATTCAGATGACTTTATCTAGGAGCAAAAGAATGAACGAGGCACAAAGACTCTATAGGCGAGATGCCCATGTAAGTGCTCTATGTTCCGAGTGGCGTGATTGGACTGAAGCTGTTGAACACCATATGCATCATCGATCTGGTAGCTATTCACGGAAAAGCTATGCCAGCACTCATTCCCGGTTATTGTCCTTATGCAACCAACTTGTTGAATCATCAAACCCTGAAGAGGCAGCATTCTACCGTTCTCTCATAGAAATAGCTCGTCCATGGCTAAGTACAGAATCACTTCACGATGCGGACCTGGATATTCTCAAAGATCTCGTTTGTCGTTGTCATAACGCAGGAAATCGCCTTGGGTGTTGGGATCATCGCCATTTTTATCGCTCGATTCTTTTCGTACTACTAGGAATCACGGTTTTCTTTGTTTCTGTCTTCTTATTTTTTCAGCTATCTTGGAGTGACATTCTGTTTTCTATTCAGTCCTGGTTTTATCATGTGCTGCATTCTTCTGGGATTGCTTCCAGTTTGTCGGTTCCCCAATTTTGGACTATGCCCTTGCTTGCCGTGTTTTGTGCTTTCATTGTTCTATATATCAGTATTCGAAGTATTCGGTCATGACGGGGGTACAGCTTATGTGTATTTCATCTGGTATTCGTGGTTATTCAATAAACCGACCAGCTACTGCAACTATTGAGATGGCACTGCTCTTGCCATTCTTGATGATTCTTGTGCTAGGATGTGTCGATTTCGGTCGTTTTGCATATACCTATATCGCTGTGACTAACTCGGCACGGGCTGCCGCAGGTTTTGCCTCTGTTAATCCTTATACAACCGCAACCTATCTGAACTGGCAATTTCAGACACGTCAGGCTGCGATAGCCGAGCTCTCAGCTTTGGACGGATTTGACCCATCGCAAATATCTACTGAAATCACTGGTATCAGCGAATCAACTGGGTTATGGCGTGCAGAGGTTACGGTAACCTATCCATTTTCAACTATTGTGAATTGGCCGGGCATTCCGGCATCCTTTACTCTTCGTCGCCAAGTTATAATGCGTGGTACCCGTTAGGACTTTTCGGAGGCTAAGGCTATGATTCTTCATCCCATGCGTCGCTCTGGTGCAGTGATTACTGAAACAGCACTTATTCTACCCCTTTTCTTGTTGCTGATTTTCGGAATGTTTGATATTGGAGTTGGCATTTTAAGGTCTCAATCTTTAAGCCATACGGCACGCACTGCTGCACGAATTGCCATCGTTCATGGTGATCTTGCACCCAACGCTCTCGGTGCTTGGGGACCAAACACCTACGGCCCTACCGCTCTGAGCGATTCAGGCCCAATAGCAACCGCTGTTCGTTCTAGCCTGGCTGGAATCGATCCGTTAACTGTTTTCTTAACTATTGAATGGATTGATGGTTCTAATCACGAAGAGAATCGCGTTCGTGTAACTCTTACTCATAGTTATCAGCCTGTTACTGGCTACGTTATCCAAACGAATCTCGAATTACGAGCCAGTTCTACCATGTACATCACTCATTGAGGTGCTAGTCATGATCTTGTCTACTCAGACCACAACGCGGCAAGGGCAAGTTCTTATACTGTTCGTTTTGCTGCTCCCCGTTCTTGTTGGAATGCTTGGTCTTGTTGTTGATGGTGGTCTTATCGTTTCCGAGCATCGCCATACTCAAAATGCCGCTGATGCTGGTGCACTCGCGGCCGCTATGGATCTGATGCGTAACCGAGGCTATAACGTCGCGGCTGCTTCTGCGAACACCTTCGTAAAATCGCATAATGCTCTCACCAACGCTACTGTTGTTGTCAACAATCCTCCATCTAGCGGTCCATACACCGGCAATACCAAATATGTTGAAGTTCTTGTCAGTAATCCATTCAATACTTATTTCATTCATGTTCTTACAGGTAATTCTGCAAACACGGTCCAAGCTCGTGCAGTTGCCGGTTATGAAGCGGTTTCGGCGGGTGAAGGTGTGGTTGTCCTCGATCCCCTTGCGATCCCTGGCCTGTCAATCGGTGGTGGTGCGACCCTTTACGTAAATGGTCGTGTCGTCGTTAACTCCCAGGGGAAAGGACTAGACGAAAATGGTAATACAGTCGATTTAGGCTACAAAACCTATGCAGCGACGACGGGCAATAACTCAAAACTTCAGGCCAGTTTGATCGAGGTTGTTGGTGGCGTCGATGTTCCTGCTAATTTTCAAAACTTGCCAGGTAATGTAGGCAGTCCTCTTCATGCTAACTCTCTGCCTGAGTCTGATCCGTTGATCAACCTTCCTACGCCAACCATCGCGAATGGTGCTGTCAGCAATTATTGGCAATTAGATAAATCCGATCAACTTGTCCGCGCCACCTCGCCTCAAAATATTAATGTGTCATCTACTAGTTCAAACGTGACTTTCAAACCAGGTATTTATAAGTCAATCAATATCACAAGTGGACAAGCGACTTTCCAACCCGGCATCTATATCATCGGTGTCGGTTTTCAGGGAGGAGGGATCGCTTTTAATATCACTACGAGTGGTTCTGTAACTGGCACCGGTGTTATGTTTTATTTTACTGGAAGTAACTTTAATGTCACAACTGGTTTGCCTGATGCCAATGATGGTGAAACTGCTGGGGCCGACCCACTGGCGAACTTTGGTAGCGTAAATATCAGTGGCAGTAGTGTTAACTTTTCTCCGAACATTGATATCAATAACATCTACAAAGGAATTCTATTCTATCAGCGACGGCGAAACACCTCGGATATTTCGATCCAAGGTAACGCCCATAATACGCAATTGACCGGATCGGTTTATGCCAAATGGGCGAATTTGAAACTCTCTGGTCAAGGAGCTTACAACGCTCAGTTCATTGTGGGTAACATTTCTGTCTCTGGTCAAGCTACTGTTACCATCAATTACGCTGGGCAAAACATTGGTCGGGCGAACCAGGTATTTCTTGTAGAGTAAGTTGTTGCCACTACGGTTTGTTACCTGACTGTTTTGTTACAGGTTCCACATAGGACACAGGTGTTAGTTGACTACTATTGTTCACTGCTTGGTCGCCCATTCTTTTATCTTTCATTGCCACTATTTCCAGATGCTGCAATCCCACTCTTGCAACGGCATGAGCTGGCGATTCGGCTAGAAGTTGCTGGTATTGTTTTTTTGCTTCTGGGATATTCCCTTCCAATGTCAGTGCGAAAGCTAAGTTATTCTGAGCTTCGATTGCTGTGCATCCCGATCGGATATATTCCTCAAGTGCTTCTTTGTTTTTACCGCTCCGGGCTAATACTAATGCCAGATTGTTTCTGTATCGCTTGTTTTCCGGTTCTATCTCAACCGCTCGCCTAATGCTCACTTCCGCATCACTCATACGCCCCTGAAGATAGAGGCTATATCCTAATCCGCCGTGGGCTTGTGCTTCTTGCGGCTTTAAGGTCAACACTTTGCGAAACATGCTTTCCGATTCACTTAATCTTCCCTGCTTGCCATGCAGTATCGCCAAGCGGAGGATTGCATCTGTCCGCTTGGGATCTTGTTTGACTGCTTTTTCGTACATTTCGATAGCAGGATCCAATTCGCCACGATTTTCCAGTGAACTTGCCAGGCTGATTTGAACATCTGACGTTTGGGCCGGAGTCAGATGTGCCGTCTCCTCAACGGGCGTCTGGTGGGTAGGTTGACGGGGCATCGTTCCACAGCCCGCCACCATTTGAAGAGCAAGAACGATTATGATTAATCCAACCTGTTTGAACAGCCTCATGGGCAAATGCTCCTGGAAAATCGGGCGTATTGCGATTCACTGCCAAAATACTAGGGCTGAACTGGTGCCGGTGGTGGAGCTTGTGGTGTCGCGTTCCCACTTCGAGAAACACCACCACTCATGGATATTCCCGCCGACTGGGTCTGCATCAACAAATTCCGATATACTATCTCAGATTCAAGCCCACTCATTCCGACGGCAATTGGCGGACCGGTCACCACCCTTTGCGGAGATACTGCGACGCCTCCGATCGATAAATCTCGCAACAAAGCCAAACGTCGAGCATCTGCCAGTCCCGGCGGGCCACACCACTCAATAATGATTGGGTAGTTATGCTTGAAAAACCCCTGTTGGATTCGAGCTAAGTGTTCTTGACCGCGATGATTTAGCGATGCTGTTCCGGGAATGAAATCGTAGTCATAGAACACCATACGCGCCGCTTCCCCGTTTGCCACCATGGTGGTCATATTGGCACGAAGGGCGGCCCCGAAGGGGACCGGCTCGAATTCTGAGGGATAACCCAAGAAACAATCCTGTAACCAAAGCTTGCAGCGCCGCAATACTCCCATTCGACCTTGGGGTGGGGCCGTGGATGGTAGGGGTGTCACTTCGATGACGGTACCTTGCTCCGCTGGTGCGGGAGTCTCGGCCATAACCGACCATCCTGAGCCAGCGAGGAATAGCGCTGCTAAGGATCGCGACCAACGATCCGATTTCATGGTATTTCTCCTTGCGCCGTCGCGCGGGTTCTCAGTTACCAAAACCGTGAGGGCCACACAGATAGGTATCTTCGAGTTTCATCAAACAGCGCAGAACTCGTAGCGGGTCATCGTACTTTGTGGTCGCTCGCCAGTCGCGGCCGGTACGGCCTTCGAGCCGATTGAGGAGATAGAACTCCAAGTCATTCGGAGCCTTGACCTCATCGCCCGGCGCAGGGGGAACCTGCCCCGGATTCATTGGCTCGACCAGATAAGGAGTGACCAGTACCACCAGTTCCTTTTCCATCCGATTACTGGACGTGTTGCTGAAAAACGGCCCAATAATTGGGAGATCGCCCAGACCCGGAACGCGAGTGGTTTGCCCTTCGAGCGTTAACTGGAGCAACCCGGCAATCGCTAGAGTTTGGCCTTGTCGCAACTCTACAGTAGTGTGCGACTTGCGAGTGTTCAGGCCCGGCACGGGGGTGCCTCCTGGCACAATGACGGTTCCGATGCTGAAGTCAATCGAACTGACTTCGGGGTCAACCGACATTCGGACCATTTCACCGTCCAAAATCGTAGGCAAGAAACCCAATCGTACGCCGAATTCCTTGAAAGTAACCGTTACCGAAGTTCCGGCTCCTCCTGTGGTTGTCTGGGGGATCGGGACCGGGAATTCACCGCCCGCTAAGAAACTCGCTTGATGGCCGTTCAATGCCACCAGGTTAGGCTCTGCTAGCAATTTCAAAAGAGCGTTACGTCTTAACGCTCGCAACAAGACCTCAACATCGGCTCCCTCAAAAATGCCAAAGACAGTGGTGTTGGGTGTAGTGCCGAAGAAGGTGGAGGCCCGGTTAGTAATAATGCCACCAGGCGTGCCGATCCCACCCGTAGCTAATACCGAGCCACCGCCGATTTGCGTACCGAGCACGGAGCCATTTTTGGGATCGCCGAAGACCAGATCGGCACCGATCTCACGTAGAGCCGTTCGATTCAATTCCGCAACGCGAACTTTGAGTAACACCTGTTTGGAGCCGGGCACCTTTAACAAGTTAATGATACGCGGTTCGGGCACAGTTGCTTGGGCGGCAGCAACCCGTCCATACTCAGGAGACACAAGGAAGGCGGTATCAGGGCGAACGCCATCGTCGTTTCGGGATGGGCTTTTTTCGTCCAACTGGAAAAACGCACGCTTGGCATCTGCTTTATCCCGATCCTCTGCTTTGGGCGCAGGGCGTGGCAGATTGGGGGGAGTAGAGGATCCTTGCCCCGATACGGTACTGACCTGCACAGAACGAATCGAAGTCAGGTAGACACGTACGGTTTCCAGAATCCGATTGACCTGGGCAGCATCGCGAGCTTGGCCCTCGACCACTATATGATCCCGAATTTGAGACAACCGTATGCTGGCATCCGGGAATAGACAACGCAACTGGCCGGTGAGAACAGGGAGGTCAGCTACAACACGAATCTCAAAAGAATAGGTACGATCATCAGCGGTCGTGACGGAAAGATCCGTCATGCCGATCCGTTTTCCCACAATACGCAGTTGACGCGGACTAATCACGACGAAGTCGGCGACACTGGGATCAGCGACGGCGATTACCGGAGCCGTCTTCCCGGGGACCGTCAATTTGTCGCGAAGGGTAAGGATTCGACCTTGACCGAGTAGAACCTCGAAACCCGCGTCGATCCCACTAACACCTTCAACGAATCCCGCAACGGACCCGGGTCCGCTCGAAGGCTTTGCAGGTTTTTCCGGCACAGCTGGAATAGCGGGCAGCGGTGGAAATGATCCCAGAATTGCGGAATTCGGGAAAAAGGGCGAGATGACCTCAGTGTTTTTCGGGACAGTTTGAATCGATTCAGGATTTGGTAGCGTTGAGGCGGTTGCTGGACCAGTTGAAGCAGCAGGTGGGACAGTTTGGTTGGCTCCTGGGTTTCCTCTCAAAGCAGTTGTGAGCGTCAGGGCCAAAAGTAGGCATGCCGACAGATAAATCTGTCGGAAGCGAAGGCGAGCGTTGGGCATTTTACCTCCAGGGCTAATATGGAGAGGGACGTAGTAAACGCAGATTCCTTATCGTCATTAAAATCCGCACGAATCAATTTTTCTTCCCAGATTGCATAACCCCATTCGATCTTAACCAATGAAGCGATAAAAATAGCTGCCGACGGTTCAATGGACGGGACATGATTTTGTAGATTTCGTTCCATCGGATACACAAGTTGCCTTGCGATGTGCCGCCAACGCTTGAGTAACGGCACACCAGAAACGATGAAAGCACATGAGCAACGAAACGAGGTAGATCGAACAGCTAACGCAAGACCCGCCAGCGGACTTCGCCAGCGGGATAGGATGCGTTTGACCAGAAAGGAGGCGTTTTTCCGTGATTCTCGACGAGTCTCTCTAGTTTTTTCAGTCTTCCTCACGCCGCACGACGTCCAATCCAACTAACATGATAGCCATTAAAATGTACACAATCGTCCAGTGATACGGCGTCTGCGTCTGGATCGCGACAGCGAATGGCTTGCCCACCTCCTTTATAATGTTCCACGGCAAGCCAATCTGTTCATCGGGTAACGGCGAATGAATGACACCGAAGAAAGCGCACACAGCGGCAACCGCAAAATATCCGGCCGCCGACCGTAGTTTGCCGTCGAGAATCATCGTCAAGGCTGCAGCCCACAACATGCCGCTAATCAAAAAACCGTTGGACAAACAGCGCAGCGTTTGGAGAACGAACAACGATCGCTCGCCGTCCGGCACAGCGAACGGACCGAACACATTTTTCAAAACCACCAACGACAGCGCAGCCAAGGCCGGGATGATCGACAACGCCAAGGCGGGATAGTGCTTTGGGTCGGTAGCGTGGAAGCTTTGTGCCGTGATCTCCAGCCCGACGAACACCAGAATCGGAAAGAGTGCAGCCGGAGGCAAATAGGTGATAAACGCAAACCCTCCGAAGACGCCGACGGCTCCGACGAACAGCGCAGTCATCAACGTATAGGCCGCCCGTCCGCCCATTTTTTTGTAGGCCGGCTGTCCGATGTAGGGCGTGGTCTGGATGACGCCGCCCATCAATCCCGCAAGCAGAGACGCCATGCCCTCGACGCTCAGAATGGCGACGGTATCGTACTCATCCCCAGCCGCTGCCGCGCTTTCTGTGCAGTCGATACCGCCGACGACCGTGGCCAAAGCGAACGGCAGAACAACCGGCAAACGGTTCAGCGTTGTTTCGATCACACCGCTCCACCACTCAGACGGCATCGAATAGAAAGCGAACATGGCGAACGGATCAAAGGCACTACGCAGCGATGTTTTTTCCAGAGGCGGTCCCCCGACACCGAGCAACACGGCCGCCAATGCTCCGGGGAATTTGTAGGGTAAATCTCGATGGGCCACCAGCGTTACCAGAATCACCAAGAGCGCGAGCATACCGACCATCGGAGCACCCGCGATGCCGTCCAGAAGCATCGGTAAAAAGGCAATCAAAGCCAGGGCGATCGCGGCCAGTGACCCGAGCAAGCCCGCCCGCGGCAAAACGCGGCGAATCAGATTGCCCAGCGGAGCCAACGCGAGTTTGACGAGGCCGGACACGACCAAAGTCGCTAAGCCGACGTTCCACGCAAACTGCATCGCCTGAGCGTGGCGAGCGTTGACTTCCAAATCCTTAAACCGGTCCCACCCGATCTGTAAAGCAGGCAACAACACCAAAAACGCGACACCGAAAGTACTGGGGGTATCCAATCCCAAAGGCATCGCCGTCACATCGTCGCGGCCGGTACGTTTGGCCAACCGAAACGCCATCCATGTGTACAAAAGATCGCCGAACAACACGCCCAGAGCTGTTCCGGGAATCATGTGAGTGAGTACGAACTCTGGGGTGAAACCAAGAACCCCCTTGGCTGCCTGTTCGGCCGGGGATAGCCCAGAGGTAATGGCGGAAAGCAGAATGCCCATCACGGCGACGTTGTCGAGCATCAGGCCGAAGAAGGCGTTAAGGTCGCCCCATCGTGCCCAGCGGTACGTTGACACGGCGTAGTAGCTCCAATAACTAAAAACGGGAGAGAGATAGTAGAAATAACGACTATTCCCCTCTTCGTCTGCTGGAATCCCTCTCCATGAGCGACGAAACTCCTCCGTTATTCACCCCAGCTGCCCAGTGGACCTGTGCTGTCCTCGTGGCAGTCGGCCTGGCTCTGACGGCTTGGCAGAGCATCGGCAAGTCGCCGTGGAGCATCAGGCCGCTACCTATCGTTCCCGGCCCGATCGATCTCAACACCAGTAACGAAAGTCGTCTTAGCGCCATACCCGGCATCGGTCGCGAACTGGCTCGACGTATTGTGGCCTACCGCGACTCAAACGGCGCTTACAAGGCCGTTGACGACTTGCGTCGGGTATCGGGCATCGGCCCTGCAACGCTGGAGCGGTTGCGACCGTTTCTGCACGTCGAAGCCGATGACCGACCAGTGATTCGTGCCGGCCGACCAGAGGAAGCGCCGCCCCCCATCGGTACAAAACCTTCGCCGGAAGGACCGATAGACCTGAACGAAGCAACAGAAGATCAGTTTCGCGGACTGCCAGGAATTGGGCCAGTGCTCGCGGGGCGTATTATGGAAACGAGGCGGACTGGTCGGTTTACGAGTGTGGACGATTTGCGCCGAGTCAAAGGAATTGGGCCAAAAACGCTGGAACGAGTGCGTCCGTTGGTTAAGGTTGGACCATGACGTGCCGACCTGCCTTCGCGGACGTATGCTATCATCTGATTTCGTACTGGCTCTCGTGTTCAGGAAGGTCATGAAAACGTTCCAACCTGCTGACCATCTCCATTCGCGAACGTTTATCGGATTACTGGTTGCCCAGTTTTTCGCTGCTTTCAACGATCAGGCAATCCATGCCGCCGCGATGTTCTTTGCCATTAATACTGGCGTTTTGAGCGAGGCACGCGCTATCACGTTGATGCCTCTGCTGTTCTATGTGCCGTGGGCGGTCTTTCCGACCGTTGCGGGCTATTTAGCCGATCGCTTCAGCAAGCAATATGCTTTGATCCTGTGGAAAATCGTCGAGGTTGCCATCACCCTGTTGGCCCTCTACGGCTTCTGGCTTGGTCGCAACGGCGACCCCACCACTGGATCGGTGATCGTGCTGGCGTGCGTCTTTCTGATGGGGATGCACTCCGCGTTCTTCGTTCCAGCGAAATATGGCGTTATGCCCGAAATTCTCACGCCCCGCATGTTGTCGCGTGGGAACGGGATTCTGGAATCGCTATCGTTTATCGCCATTATTGCCGGTACCGTTTTTGGCGGGGTGCTATCCAGCGCGTTTCGCGGGCAAGAATACGTGATTGGTATCATCCTAGTGGTGTTGGCCGTGGTCGGAGCCGTCGCGAGTCTACTGATCGAGCGGATGCCCGCTGCCAATCCAACCCGATCGTTCCCGCCGTACGTCTATCAACCGCTCTATGAAAACGTGAAAATGCTGCTAACCAGTCGCCCGCTGCTGTTCACGGTCGTAGGATTGGCCTTCTTCACGTTCCTTGTCGCCTACATGCGGCAAGTGGTCTACATGCACGGCCAATCCCAACTACCGCGATGGAGTGAAGCCTACACCAGCTATATTGTTGGCGTCGTGGCACTAGGGATCGGGATCGGCAGTCCGTTGGTCGGCCATTTGTCGGGAGGTAAAGTAGAGATTGGCCTCGTGACGATCGGCGCAGTCGGAATGATGATTGCCACCAGCACAGCGGCGTTGGCGTTATTCAACGTGCCGTTGCTGGTTGTGTGCATCGCGTTTATTGGTTTCTTCACGGGATTCTATCTGGTGCCGTTGTATTCCATGTTGCAACATCGCGCTCCCAAGCAAAGCAAGGGCGATGCCGTCGCAACGAGTAACTTCCTGAACATTGCCGGGGCGATTGCCGCGTCCGTGATCTTCTACACACTGACGCAAACAGCGTACCGCAGCGGCTTTACGCCGGCGCTTCCGGCCGAGCCGCCGGTGGAAGGGGTCTTGGAAGAATTGGAATATCACGATGGTCATCCCTCCCGTGCCGTTGTGGGACAAACCACCTACCAAGCGGACGAGAAAGGCCCGAAAGCGTTTGTTTATCTGACGGTTTCCGCGGATGTAAAACAAGGCGATACGGTGATCGCCCGATCGTACGTTCGCGAAGAGGAGGGCGAACGCGGACGGGCCAAGGTAACCAAGATCCGGTTGCAGCATCCCGAAGAACGCGAGGAACCTTTTTACGATCAAGCGAGGTTGCCCGCCCTCCTCTTTCTCGGAGCGGGAGGGCTGACGTTTGTCATCCTCGGCGTATTGTGGTGGCTGCTGCCCGACCTATTTCGCCGCACATGGTATTGGGCCACCCTCCGGGTACGACTGGAGACAGCCGGATTACTACGCTTGCCGGGTCATGGTCCAGTTGTCATCGCCAGCAATGCCGTTGCGCCCGATCAACGGGCACGAGTCGAAAGCGGCCTGGACCGTGTGACTTATTTTCTCGATCCGGGCAACGATCTTGAAGCGGCGATCCGACGAGGCAAACAGTTACTATCCAGCGGAGAAGTAGTCGCTGCGAGTGATACCTCGTTATTAGCCGCCCTCATGCCGGATGCCGAGACGTTGCCGGTGCGAGAGCATGAGTTTGAACGCATGGGCGTCCGTGGGTCTTATGTCGTGGGCGGTTCCCTGCTGGCGGCCGGCTCGGCGAGCAGTTGCGCCGTCAAGCGGCATCGGGCGAACCGCTGGAGCATGAAGAGGGCGGGCATTAAGATCCGCTTACCCGTCCACATCGGCGAGGCTCCACCAGCCTCGCCAAATCCCGTATCCTCAAGTTGCACATTTGGTATAATACTGCTAATCCTCAAGTTTCACCCCACTAGGGGCCGATCCCGTGACTTGGGGAAATCTGTTTTGCAAAAGGCGTGACCATGAACCATGCCACTTGGGCCTTGCTCGCTCTCGTCTCGATCCTGATCACAGCCGGGGCTCAGGTTCTCGGTACCCGAAAACTACCGCCGACCTTCCAGGATGGGGTGGCTGTGCGAGTCAAGCAGGAAGCGAAAACGGTAGACGAGATACTCAAAGCGTTCGGCCCCGCCGTCGTCGAACAGCTACTCGCCGGACGTAGCGTCGATCTACCCGGAATCGCCACGATCCGCGTCGTTCGAGTCAAAGAATATACCGATCTCGTGGGTGGCATCGTCACCCGAATTCCGGCACGCAACTACATTGAGGTCGTCCCGACCGCGGAACTCGACCGGGTAGCGAATTTGCCCGGCACCGTGCCTGCCCGAGTCGTCGAACCCTATGAGTTCAAGGTGAACCCTGATACCGTTCCCGGAATCCGTACCGATGGGATTAAAACTCCTCGCACTCGCATCGGACGCTGACGGCTGAGGCTCACTAGCAACCGCAACCCCGAGGCGATGCACCCCCGCCCCGGGGATTTCCTTTTGCTCGACAATCGGCCCAGAGAGGTTCCAGACGATGACCCGTGTATTTATCTACGATACCACCCTCCGCGATGGCAGTCAGGGCGAGGGCGTTAATTTCTCTCTCGTGGACAAACTACAAATTACTCGCCGTCTGGATGACCTGGGCATCGACTTCATCGAGGGAGGCTATCCGCTCTCCAATCCCAAAGATGCCGAATACTTCCGCGAAGTACGCAAACTGAAGCTCAACCACGCCAAGGTTGCCGCGTTCGGAATGACGCGCCGCAAAGGGGTCCGCGCTGAAGACGACACCTGCATCCGAGCTTTGCTCGATGCCGAAACGCCGCTCGTGACCATTGTCGGCAAGACATGGGATTTGCACGTTCGCGAAGTTCTGGGCACTTCCTTGGATGAAAACCTCGCCATGATCGAGGATTCCATCGCTTGTTGCAAGGCTGCGGGCCGTGAGGTGTTTTACGATGCGGAACATTTTTTTGACGGCTATCGTCACAATCCAGAATACGCCCTAGCGACGCTGAAGGCTGCTGAACGAGCGGGAGCGTCCGTATTGATCCTTTGCGATACCAACGGCGGAACCTTGCCTCCCGATTTATCTCGCGCGGTCGCCGCGGTGCGCCAAGCGGTCAAGGCAGAACTCGGCATCCACTGTCATAACGATAGCGATGTGGCGGTCGGCAACACGCTTGCTGCGGTTGCTTGCGGGGCCACTCAGGTCCAGGGGACGATTAACGGCATTGGTGAACGCTGCGGCAACGTCGATTTGATCAGCGTCATTGCCAATCTGGGGCTAAAGCTCGGGTACGACGTCTTACGCCCCGATAGTCTCCGCAGGCTCACGGAACTGTCGCGCTACGTCTACGAGACGGCCAACATGAATTTTCGCCCTGGTCAACCATTTGTTGGTAGCAGTGCTTTTGCCCACAAGGGAGGGATGCACACACACGCGGTGGCCAAGCTTTCGGCCAGTTACGAACATCTCGATCCAGGGCTAGTGGGCAACGAGCGGCGTATCTTAGTCAGTGAATTATCGGGGCAATCGACGATCCTATCCAAAACAGCGAAGTATCACTTAGCCAACGACCGGGCGACGATGAAACGTATCCTGGAGCAAGTACAAGACCTGGAAAACGCCGGTTATGAGTTTGAAGCCGCCGAGGCGTCGTTCGATTTAATCGTCAAGCGGTGTTTGGGACTCTACGTACCGAAATTTCAGCGGTTGGCCTATCGGGTGAATATCGAAGCAGAGCGAGATGGCGTACCGATGACCGAAGCGACGGTGAAATTGTTGGTCGGCGAGAAGCGGATGCACACCGTCAGCGAAGGGGATGGCCCCGTTAATGCTCTGGATGGAGCGCTTCGCAAAGCCTTGTTATCTATTTATCCGCGATTGAGCGAACTACATCTGGAGGATTACAAAGTTCGCGTGGTGAACGCTCGCGCCGAGACGGCCGCTCGCGTTCGGGTGGTTATTGAATGGCGTGACGGAGACGGCACCTGGGGCACGGTCGGCGTCAGTGAAAATGTGGTCGAGGCGAGTTGGCAGGCATTGGCCGACGCAGTCGAATACAAGTTATTCAAGGACGAGGAAGCCGCGCGATGAGCGAAACGAGCGCGACGACCGTCTCACATACCGATGATGACTGGGTCTTTCGCTTCGGTTAACGCATCATGAGACGGATACGGCCGGACGGGGGAATCGATTAGGTCGAAGTGCCGTTGCCCCAAGAGGATTCCCTCCATCCCCAGGAGGAAGATAAATCCATGATCAACGAGGCCCACGACGAGGCTACGATTTATCTTCGCTATGGGTTACGTCGGCTAACGCGACAACGTGCTGATGCTATGGTTCATCGGGATCAGCGGATTGACTTTCAAGTAGGGGACGTGCGGCCGTTGGGAACTGACATGATCCTGCGGATAGGCGACTCGCAAGCGTGGGAAAAGCGTATCGGAACCTTTCGAGTGCGCGACCGTGGGGCGACGCCGGAACTGGTCATCGACGTTGCCTGGCACGCTACAAAAAATTGATTTTAAGAGCAAAATCGCCCTTTATCATCAAGTTGGCGTTCTCACCTAGATCATCGTCGATGAGGATGCCGTCACCGGGGATTGGTAACTCGTCGGGCACTGCTCACGCTCGGAAGGCTACGTTCGGCTGATGCCCAACGCTCGCGGGTGGTTGTGGCTGGAGGCGGTCGGCGGATGGTTGGCCGAAGAAGGTCAACGGCAACGACTGAATGATCAGGCCGAACACGCGATTCCCGACGAGGACGAACCGGAAACGGCGTACGAAGTCGATAAAACGCGAAATGTTTATCTGGAAGGGTTGGCTGAAGAAGCGATTCAGGCTCGTCAACAGGCCGAACGCGAAGCCCGTGAGGCGGTCGAACGTGCCGCCGACACCGAGACTCGTCTTCGCGAGGCGCCCGCGGAACGGCGACGGCTCAAGGGTATGCCCTGAATCGGCGCGATTGCCGTACCTTCGCGGGTTGGCGTGCCTGCGGGGTGTTCGTTGGTCGATGCGCTAAACAATGCTATAATTAATTTAGTCGTCCCGGAATTCGTCCCATGAACCGCCGCTTAACCGATTCCATTTCTAACTTGATGCCGTTTTTTGACCTTCCTCCATATCGAAGGCAAAGAGTAGATACTTATCAAAAAACATAATTTACTTGACGACATTGCTTCCTGGTTGCCATGTATTGGAGAGATTCATGCAAGCATCTGAAACAAAGATACGTCAATTGATAGAGGGTACCAAACAGTACGTGATCCCACTTTTTCAACGACCATACAGTTGGAACGAAAAGCAATGGAAAACGCTTTGGTCTGATGTTAAGGATCGATCGCGGCACGATAATGGGCGACCACACTTTTTTGGATCGATTGTGACGACGCCAGCCAAGTCTGTTCCGCAGGGTGTAGGTAAATGGCTATTGATTGACGGGCAACAACGAATCACGACCATTCAAGTGTTTCTTGCTGCGATCCGCGACGCCGCTATTGCCATCGGTGAATCAAAGCTTCCTGACAGGATAGACGGCCAATACTTAACAAATGCTTATGAAGAAGGCGATGAACGAATGAAGGTTCTTCCGTCACGAGATGACCGACCCGCGTTTCGGGCGATCATTCGTAAAGAACCGATTGAACACAAACAGAATCGACTTAGCATGTGTTATCACTACTTCCGCACTCAGTTAGAAGGCCGTACGGTTGGCGATTTGGATTCTCTGCACTTGGCAATTGTTGATCGACAGTCGCTCGTCGTGATCACATGTGATGAACACGATAATCCGCATCTGATTTTTGAAAGTCTTAACGCCAAAGGAGAGAAACTTACCCCAGCGGATTTGATTCGTAACTACCTATTGATGCGTGTCCATGTAAATGACCAGGATAGACATTATGAACTTTACTGGCTTCCAATTCAGCAAGCTCTGGATTTCCATCTTACAGAGTTCGTGCGACATTACTTAATGAAGGAAGGTAAAGTTTTGAAAGAGGCCGATGTCTATTTCGAGCTGAAGGACCGATTGATAAACAAGACAACCCATGAAGCTCAGGATTTTCTTCGGGATTTACATAGGCATGGCATGTTTTATGCGAAATTTATCAATCCGACTCTCGAGACAAATCCGGCAGTAAGTGAGCGACTTGATCGTCTACATCGACTAAAGTTAACCGTAGCATACCCGTTTCTCCTTCGGGTTTTCGATGCAGCCGATACAAAGATGCTGTCGTTTGAACAGGTTCTTGAGTCACTAGACCTTCTCGAATCATTTTTGATTCGTCGAGCGGTGTGCAAAATACCAACCAGCCAATTGCGGCAAATGCTGCCACCTGTTTTTGATGCTGCCGGTGGTGCAAGCGAGCAGTTTCTTGATGGTCTTCGAAAACAGCTTGGGGGCAACCGTTGTCCCGATGACGAGAAATTTATTGATGCCCTTGTCAGTCAACCGCTATATTCCACCGCGGAACAGAATGCGCGAGTCCGATTGATACTCGAAAGGATGGAGCGGTCATTTAAACACAAAGAACCAGCTTCACTATTGTCAGTTCAAATCGAACATATCATGCCTCAGACGCTTACGCCGGAATGGTTACAAATGCTAGGATCAGACCCAGAAAAACAACATTCGCAATTGGTTCACACACTGGGTAATCTTACACTGACCATGTTTAACGCTGATATGTCCAATAAACCATATAAGGATAAGCAGCAATCTTTCGCAAGCAGCCATTACGTACTAAACACCTACTTTGCCGATGTCACACAATGGACACCCGAAGCCATACGGGAGCGAGGGCGTTATCTTGCAAAGCTCGCTGTACAAATATGGCCCGACGTAGGTCGTACTCCCAAATCTGCCGGATTGGAAAGGTCGGTATCCATTGCCCCTAGTAAAGTTCGGTTTCGTTCGGACATCGATTCCGTTGATAACTGGAAAGATGCGTTTGTCAAACTCTTAAAACATTTTGATACTACGGTTCCAGGACTTTTGCAAAAAATCGCTACGGAACGAATGCTTGAAGCTGTCGTGTCAAATGATGAAAAGCGTTTTCGGCGAGCGAGGGCGAAAATCGGTGATATCTACGTCAACACTCACGCTAGCGCTAATCAGCTGAAAGAATGGTGTCGCAAAATTGCTAAAATCGCGAATATTAATGAAGTGGACTACGATTTTATTATTCCGGAGTCATATGAAAAAACAGGATCAAGTTAGCTTTTTATTGATATGGCCCACGGCATCGAATCATACATTGTTTTGATTCGTCGCCAGTATGTGCTGTCTAATGTCTATCAGATTACTACTTATTGCGGCCGATTCGTTGGCGTTTCTCGAACGAATACTGTATTTAATGGCTTTCGCAAAAATACTTCCGTAAGCATCTATGCTCCCCGGCATTGTTAGCCGGCTGGCTAGGATGGCGAATAAGTAGAATCTGGCGAGATGGACGGCGTGCGATCGTTTGTTATGCAGACTGTTGCTGCCATTCGTTGTCAGGCTGTTCAGGCGAAGGCATAGCCAGCATGGCGCTAGGTTGTACAGTATGCGCCTATCGGTTATCGTTGGCCATCAGTCCGCGCTTGAGCGGCACCCGTGTCAATACCATCGTATCGGACAGCACTCGCGAACCGTTCGCGGGACATTTTTTCCCATCGTTTTTGTATCATTTCCCATCGTTTTCGTGCGGTTTTCGATCTCCTTGGCGATGAGTGACGATGACGCTTTTTAAGAGACTTTGAGCGACGTCGTCCATTGTCGCTCATCGTCATGTTGCGATGTCAACGAAAAACGGTACAATTCCAGCCATGTCACGCGCGCCATCGTTTCGGTTGCCGTGTCGCCTGGCTCAACGATCTCGACCTAAGGAACCGACCCGATGGCGACGGAACTCCCCCCGCAATACGACCCCAAGGCCGCCCAGGAACGCTTTCTCGTCTTCTGGCAGGAACGCGGCTATTTCACTGCGCGACCCGACGATCGCACGCCGTACACCATCGTGATACCGCCGCCAAACGTCACCGGTGCGTTGCATCTAGGTCATGCGTTGAACAACTCGCTACAAGACATCCTCGTCCGCTGGCGACGCGCCCAAGGCTATAACGCGCTGTGGATTCCCGGCACCGATCACGCCGGTATCGCCACCCAAGCCATGGTCGAAAAACGCATCCGCGAAACCGATAAACTCACCCGCCATGACCTCGGCCGTGATGAACTCGTTCGCCGTATCTGGGCCTGGAAAGATCAATACGAAGCGCGAATTCTTGGCCAACTTCGCTCGCTGGGTGCGTCGTGTGACTGGAGCCGAACCCGCTTTACTCTCGATAGCGTCTGCACTCGGGCGGTGCGGCAGACGTTCTTCCAGATGTTCAAAGACGGGCTGATTTATCGCGGGAAACGCCTGGTGAACTGGGACGCTCAGCTACAAACGTCCGTTGCCGACGACGAAACCTACACCGAGAACACTAAAGGCGGTTTCTGGACGTTCAAGTATCCAGTAAAAGAGCTGCCCGGCGAATTCATTTCCTTCTCGACCACCCGCCCCGAAACCATGCTCGGCGATACCGCCGTCTGTGTCCATCCCAGTGACGAGCGCTACAAGCATCTCATCGGCAAAACGGTGACGGTACCACTCGTAGGTCGCGATATCCCCATCATCGCGGACGGCCTGTTGGCGGACCCGACGCTGGGCACCGGCTGCGTTAAAGTGACGCCCGCGCACGATCCCAACGACTACGCCGCCGGGTTGCGAAATAAGTTGCCTATGATCAACATCCTGACGCCCGACGGCCGGATCAACGAGATAGGGGGTAAATACGCGGGTTTGGAACGCTACAAGGCACGCGAAGCGGTCGTCGCGGATATGGAAGCTTTGGGGCTGTTCCTCGGGCGAGAGGATCGCGATATTCCGCTGAAGTACAGCGACCGCAGCAAGACGCCCATCGAACCGCTCTTAAGTGATCAATGGTTTGTCCGAATGGACACATTAGCACAAGCCGCCATTGAGGCCGTCACCAACCGAAGCGTGAAATTCTTCCCCGAACGCTACGCCCGTACTTATCTTGACTGGCTTGGTGAAAAACGCGACTGGTGCATCAGCCGACAATTATGGTGGGGCCATCGGATTCCGATCTGGTACACCAACGCCCCCGAAGAAGCCCTGAAGGCGGCGTTCGGCGACGATCCCAACGTGATCTGGCAACGTGACAACGAGAATAACCAGTATCTCGTTTGCGGGTTGACGGACCTGGTCCCAGCCCGACTCCCAGGGAATTACCGCTTCGAGCAGGACGGGGATGTCCTCGATACCTGGTTCAGCTCTGCTCTTTGGCCACACAGTACGATGGGCTGGCCCGGGAAGACGAGCGATCTGGACAATTACTACCCGACCAGTACGCTGGTGACGAGTCGCGACATCATCACCCTCTGGGTTGCGCGGATGGTCATGACCGGGTTGTACAACGTCGGCAAAATTCCTTTCCATCATGTCTACGTTCACCCCAAGATTCTCGATGGATTCGGGGAAACCATGTCCAAGAGCAAGGGCAACGGCCTGGACCCGTTGGACATCATCGACCTTTACGGAACCGACGCGCTACGCTTCGGCATGGCAGTGACGGCGACCGAGACGCAAGATAGCCGAATGCCGGTGACGAACATTTGCCCGCACTGTGGCGAGTCGGTTCCGGTCAAACAAGAGCATATGTACATGAGGACGAAGAAACTCGCTTGCCCTAAATGCAAGCAGAGTTTTCGCCCTGGTGGCCCCTGGCCCGCCGATGACCCAGAATTGAAGACAGCCAAACAGGCCAGCGACAAGTTTGACCAGGGCCGAAACTTTGCCAACAAGCTATGGAATGCGGCTCGCTTTTTGTTGCTGAATCTCGACGGATACACCCCCGGCCCGGTGCATCTCGCTGACCTCCCCATCGAAGACCGCTGGATTCTTAGCCGACTAGCCAGTGCCACGCGCGACATCACCAACCATCTCGAAGCCTATCGCTTCAGCGAAGCCGCTCGCCTGCTCTACGAATTTACATGGAGCGAATTCTGCGATTGGTACGTCGAGATGAGCAAGGGCCGTCTCCGCGACGAAATGGCTCGCCCATTGGCCCAGCGTATCTTGGCCGGGGTACTGGATGGTATTTTGCGACTGGCTCAACCGATTATGCCGTTCGTCACCGAGTCCATCTGGCAAGCCCTCAACGAAGCAGCCCCCTCGCGCGGCCTGCCTACTCCGACTACGATAGCCGATAGCGTCTGTATCGCGGCCTGGCCTAGCTATCCGGCAGGGTTTCACGATGCGGCGATGGAAGCGCGATTGGCCCGGATGCAAGACCTCGTGCGTCTGGTGCGAGAGATTCGCAACCGCTATATGGTGGACACGAAAACGACGGTAGACGCCTTCATCCGTTGCTCGTCGCCCGTCGCCGAGGATTTCCGGCTTTTGGCTCCGTTCATCCAGCGCCTAGGCAGCGTTGGCGCGATCACCACTGGCCCGGACACGACCAAGCCCAAGCAGGCTGCCACCCAGGTCCACGGCGATTTCGAGCTGTACGTCTCGCTCGTCGGCCTGATCGACGTGCCCAAGGAAATCGCCCGTCTGGAGAAACAGCGAGCGGAAAAAGCGAAGTCATTGGACGCGGCCCGTGGCAAACTGAACAACGCCGGCTTCATGGCGCGAGCGCAGCCGGATGTTGTTCAAGCGACGAAAGACCAGGTTGAGGAGCTTCAGACGCAACTCGAGGTGATCGAGGAAACCCTACGCGACCTATCAGCGGGGTGAGCCGCCAACGAGAGTCCCCCGCTTGTCGAGCATTTTTCGGGCTGATCGCAGGGGCTTGGGTGAGTAGCATGACCGCGGAGGACTTCCCACCATGTGGTATCTACTACTTTTCGCGGCTCCCGCCGACCTGATCGTCGTCAATGCCAACGTGCTGACGCTCGACAGCAAAAACACGACCGCTCGCGCCGTAGCTATTGCCGATGGCAAATTCATCGCGGTCGGCTCCGAGGCCGACGTGAAAAAGCACGCTGGGCCAAAAACCGTGATTCTCGACGCCGGCGGGAAAATGCTGCTGCCGGGACTTTATGACTCTCATGTTCATGCGATTGGGTGTGTCACGACCGAACTAGCCGAAAAGCCCCCGGTCATCCGATCGCTCAAGGAAGCGTTTCAGTACATTCGCTCGCAAGCAAAAGAACTGCCTAAGGGGGATTGGATAGTTTTGCGTTATGTCTTTCCGACTCGACTCGACGAGGCTCGTTTCCCGACCAAGGCCGAACTCGATGAAGCCGCGCCGGATCATCCCGTTCTTTTTCATGCGGGACCGGCCGGAATGGTGAACACCGCCGCGCTCAAGCGTTCCGGCGTAACTCGCGAAACCAAATCGCCTTCGGGCGGCATGGTGGTGAAAGACGAACACGGCGAACCGACAGGCATGATTCGCAACGCTTATGGCGTTCTCAAGGGGGTGCCGCGAGTCGGTGACAAGATCGCTCCTGATCAATTACGGGCCGGGGTGCGTCAGCTTTTCGCGAAATACAACGAACTCGGCCTAACCAGTGTCGCCGACCGAAATAGCTCAAAATCCGGTCTAACCCTCTATCGCGAACTGGCAAGTAAAGGCGAACTGACCGTTCGCGTTAATGTCGCCTTCGGGTTCGACGCCAACCAAACGCCCGAGCAAGCAGAAAAACGACTCAAAGAGTATGAGAGCGATGGAGGCCCAACCGGTACCGGCGACGATTGGGTCCGCGTCGGCCCGCTCAAATCGTTCTTGGATGGTGGGATGCTCAACGGTACTGCCTATATGCGGCAGCCCTGGCCAATCGGACCAACGTACCAGGTCCGCGAGAACGATTATCGTGGATTATTATTCGTGCGACCGGCCAATCTTCGCGCCACCATCGAGGTAGCCGCACGACGCAAATGGCAATTCACTGCCCATTGTGCAGGGGAAGGGGCGATGGACGAACTGCTCGACGCCTACGAAGAAGTTAACCGCAAGGTGCCCATCAAGAATCTGCGGATGTGCCTAACTCATGCGAATTTCCCGTCGAAGCGCAACCTAGAACGCTGCAAAGAACTTGGTGTTGTGGCCGACGTACAACCTGCCTGGTTGTACAAGGATGGCCCAACGCTGGCTCGCGTGTTGGGGCCGGAGCGTATCCGTTGGTTCCAGCCTTACAAAAGCTGGATGGCCTACACGACCATCGGAGGAGGTAGCGATCACATGCTTCGCTACGATCCGCTGGATTCGACCAATCCCTGGCATCCGTGGCTGGGTATCTGGTGTGCCGTCACCCGAAAGACAGAGCGAGCCGGACCGTTGGTCGAAGACGAATGCCTCAGTCGCGAACAAGCCCTAAGGCTTTACACGTCGGGCAGTGCGTACATTTGCCATGAAGAGAAGCTCAAGGGCACACTCGAAGCAGGCAAGTTAGCCGACTTCATCTTGGTAGATCGCGACTTAATGAAATGCCCGGCGGATGACCTGAAAGACACGAAGGTAAAGTTGACAGTCGTCGGCGGGAAAGTTGTCTTCAAACGCGATTGAACGGGTATCGCATCCTCGTTCTTGTTCGCCCGGCAACAAGCGTCATGGACCTTAAGACAGCGGTAAGCTTTGGAGAAACAAAAAAGAGCGGGACGCGACGCGCCCCGCCCTAGTTGGTTAATTTACCCAACGGGATTAGCCAACCAGCTTCGGAATGACCTTACCTTCGCGGAACAACGGCATGGGTCGTTGCGCCGGCGTCATCAGCTCGGTGTGCGGATCAACGCCCAACTGGCTGAAAATGGTCGCCGAGACATCGTCTGGCGTGCAGGGTTCGGTAGCGGGTGCCATGCCGTTGGCGTCGGTGGTACCGTGAGCGTAGCCACGCTTGAAACCGCCACCAGCCAGTACAACGGCCATGGAACGCGCCCAGTGGTCGCGGCCGTCGTTTTTGTTGATCTTCGGGGTACGGCCGAACTCACCAGCGCAGTAGACGATAGTGCTGTCGAGCAAACCGCGATCATTCAGGTCGGCGATAAGAGCCGACAGGGTCATATCGAGGCTCGGTAGCAAACGGGTCTTGAGCGCGTCGAAGTTCTTGCCGTGCGTATCCCAGCCACCAATCGTGATGGTGGTGAAGCGGACACCGGCTTCGATCAGACGACGAGCTGCCAGCGCGCCTTGGCCGAACGGCGTGGCTCCGTAACGGCTACGGACGCTATCCTTTTCGTTGTCGAGATCAAACGCCTTTTGGGTCTTGTCGCTGCGGAGGATTTCCAACGCTTGCTTGTGGAAGGCATCAAAGCCATCGACCGTATCCGCTGACTTATCAACCGCCTTGAAAGTGTTGTCGAAGCCCGAGCGGAGCTTCTCACGGTCTTCGAGTTCCTTTAGGGTAAAGCCGGTCGGCAACTGAATGCCTCGAACCCGAAGAGTCGGAGCCGTGCCACGCTTGCCCATGCCCGCGTTGCCTTCGACGATGAACGGGTTGTAAGCGGTGCCAAGGTATCCCGCGGTACCTGCTGCGCCGCCGCGAACTTCGCCGAAGGTGACATAAGGGGGCACGCCAGGATCACTAGGAAGGAGCTTGGTAACCAGCGAACCCATCGCGGGATACTGAGAGGTCGGGGTAGGCTTGTTACCAGTCGTCATGAAGACGGTAGCGGGGCCGTGCGAGGGAATCGTGTGAGCTAGCGAACGAACAACAGTCGCCTTATCCATTACCTTGGCCATTTTGGGCAAGTGTTCGCTAATTTTGACGCCGGCGGCTGCCGTGTCAATCTGCTTGAACTCGCCACCGGTCGGAGCACCGGGCTTTAGATCCCACATGTCGATGGTGGCCGGACCACCAGCGAGCCAGACCATGATCACCGACTTGGCCTTTGTTTTCTTGCTCGGGTCGGCACTCTTAGCACGAGCCTCGAGCCGTAGCAGATCGGCCAAGCCTAGCCCCAGAAGGCCAGCAGAGCCAACCTTCAGGAAGTCGCGCCGATAAAACCCTTCGCAGTCCGTCTTCTTCAAGCTCATCGATTCGTCCTCCGCGTAAATGCGTGCCTCCGAAAAGAGGTCAACGCCCACTTCTTAGTGATTGAAAATAAATTCCGATGTGTTGATCAAGGACCACAACACATCACCAAACAGCTCGCGTCGCGTCACACCGGGCTTCGAAGCCTTGTAGTCAGCAAACGTCGCACGGTCTTTGTCGGTCGGGAACCGCGACAATGTCGCTAGGAATAATTCCTCCAGCGCCTTGTCATCGTTCGAGTGAGTCTTCAATATGTCACCTAACCGATTCCCTGGTAACCGGAGCTTTTGCACCAGATTGGCGTCTGCCAACAGGAACAATTTTTGCGGCAAGGCAGGGTCCATAGCCCGTTCGCAATCGCATGCACTCGTACGAGGGGGGCGACCGAACACCCGGAACACGTAGTTGGCGGCTTGGTTCGTCACCAAACTGGTGCCCACCTCAATCGCTCGAGCTCCATCCGGCCCTTCCGCGGGTGTCCAACGCTCCGTGGTGCCTAGTGCAGCGTTGATTAGGTCCAACACCACCTCTGCCATCAGCGGCCTGACATAGGCGCGAGCATAGTTTGTCTTATCGAGTCGGTTAGTCGGATTCGGTGTACTGGACTGTTGATAACTCCGAGACAATAAGATAGTTCGTTCGAGTTTACGGATATCATAACCAGACTCGATGAACGATTTGGCCAGGGCATCGAGCAGTTTCGGATTGCTCGGAGGATTAGCCAGGGAGAAATCGTCCACAGGATGCACAATCCCGACACCCATATAATGGGCCCAAACGCGATTCACAAAACTACGAGCGAAGAACGGATTGTCCTTACCTCGCATCCACTTCCATAGTTCTTCGCGGGGATCAGCAGTGCCCGATGACGAAATTTCCGGTCCACCCAGTGCGGCGGGCTTGAGCGAAGCTCCCGTGTCTGGGTGCGTCAGCATCTTGCCAGCTCTGGCAACGTAAACTTCTCGAATGAGAATCGGAGGCATCGTTTTACGATCCTTCGATTGCATCAAAGTCTTCGTCTTCTCCTGACGCTCCTTGTTCAGCGATTGGAACGACTTAACAGCCTCAGGGGATACCGCGAAGTTGACCGAGGCCATCACATTGGCAAATTGTCGGTAATCCGTTTGCGTCCAGCGGTCGAACGGGTGCTTGTGGCATTGGGCACACTCCAATCGCACTCCCAAGAACGCAGCCGCTACCTTTTCGCCCCATTCCTCGATCGGCACACGTTGTTGGCGACGCCAGAACAAATCCAACGTCTTGCGATTCTCGTAGCCAGTCTTAGCGTTTTTGTCCTGAGCGGTCTCCCAGGCTTCCAGTTCTTTTACATACTCTTCGGGTGATTTCCCCTCGCGGCTTGTAGCCGTCAACACACCTTTAACAATTTCATCATATGGTGTGTTATCGGCAATCCGCTTACGGAACCAGTCGTGCCACATCTGGCTGAAATAGGGACGACGCTGTTGGGGATTTTCAAGCGCTGTCGTATTGTTCCCAGTGATGTCGCTGAACTTCGTTGCCCACAATGCGGCGTGCATCGGATGTTGCAGCAACTCGTCGATTTTCTTTTCGCGTTTCTTCGGATCCTTGTTGGCCAAAAACTTGCGGACTTCATCCGAGGTCGGCAGAGTACCAATAGCATCAAGCGTCAGACGCCGTAGGAACTCCTCATCCGTCGAAATACCGGAGGGAGCGATATTCAGACGTTTTAACTTGGCTAATACTTCGACATCAACAAAGTTAATCGGCTGAACGGATGGGTAGACATACCCCGGAGGAAGCACCCCCGGAACCATCACCCGGACCGGCAACACTGTTCCGCGGTAGGACACCACCACCGCCGTATCGCCAGCACGTAGCCCCTTCACTGCGCCTAGGGTATTGACTTCGACAAGAGCATCGTCATTACTGCGGAAATCACATAAGGCAGTGATGTCTTCGCTACTACCGTCCGCGAAGTTCGCCATGACTTTAATCTGACCAGTATCCCCCGGACGCTTTAGGGCCAATTCGGTGGGGTTAATCGAAACAGAAGTGACGGTTCCACTTCCAGGCGTGATGGTCGCGCCTTGTTCGATCCAGGCTCGGAGCAAGCGGTACTGCCAGGAACTTTTGCTGAAGCGGGTCAGACCGCCATGCTCGACTTGTCCCGTAGCCTTCAGCAGTAGCAAACTACGATCCGGATCGGAAACGATAACGCGTCGGCTGTGGCCTTCTCGCAATAATGCGTAGTGGTCTTTGGCGGGGTCATAACCGAACAAGGACAACTGGAAACTTCCCTTGCCCTGGAACGAACCGTGGCACGAGCCTGATGCACAGCCCATTCGGCCGAGCATGGCAACCACATGTCGTTCAAAGTCCACTTTCTCAATTTGCCGACCGCCGGGCAGAATCACGGCAGCAGGTAAAGTGGAAGCGAAAATCAGGGTAAGCGAGAGGCCCCAAGCTGTTGTGCGTGCATGCATGGCGGGATTCCCTCGAACATTCGCGGTGAGCCGTGGCAGATATCTAGGCAGGATAACTAAGGATGCATTTTAACTCCATCGTGATCTAATGTCATCCGGATTGCGAAAATTAGCAGCGATTTTTTTTGAGAATCCCATTCGCTGCCATTTTCTCTTGGCAAAGCGAAAGGGTTATCGTGCCTGGTGAAAATGAACAGTTTCTAGCTCCACACAGCTCACGTTTGCCCCATCCCGACTGTTGTACGTCGAGCTCACATGCTCCTCTAATCTGTTACTCTTTGGGATATTAAGTCAACTTGGCAAAGCTGGAGGCACATTCGCCAACACCGTAGTTAGTTCAACCACAGTTTCCGCTGCTGC
>RGDT01000110.1 GCA_009918525.1 Planctomycetia bacterium | reverse complement strand
GGGTGGGTGACACAGGCCAAATGCCCAGCCCCACCGATTCGCACAACACGGGAATCAGCGATTTGATTGGCCATCTCGTTAATACCCGTTCGAGACACCAGCACGTCGCGATCGCCTGAGAGTAGCAGGGTCGGAACCTTGACCTTCCGCAGCCGGCCTGCGAAGTCGGCCCGCTCCAGCAGTCCAAAACGGTTGGCGATCACTCCCTGGTCGGTTCGCCAACACGTCCGCGTCACGAAGTCGAACATCGGCCCGTCCGGTTGCTTCATCCCAAAAAACAGGTTGAAGAACTGGTTGAAGAAAGGATTGTCGGCCGGCAGCGGATAGCGACTCAGCACCATACCCGCGACGCGCGGCATCAACCCGGCCTCCAGTCGCGGCCCGATACCTTGCAACATCATCGCTCGCATCCGCCCCGGTTGACGAATGGCTAGTTCCAGAGCGATGGCCGCGCCGAACGACACGCCCAGGAGCGCAGGCGATTCCAGCCCGAACCAGTCGAGGAACTCTCCTAAGTCGTCAGCCAGATCAACCAGATCGAATCGTCGTCGTAGGGCGAAGCAATCTGCTTCACCGCGCGATTCAAAGCTGATGACCCGAAACGAACGAGCCAGCACCCGAATGACCGGGTCCAACAGATCCATCCCACCTGCCAACCCTGGCAGTAGCACCAGAGGCGGACCATCGCCCCAGATGCCATATCGCGTTGTGTAACTTCGTAGATGCGCCCAGCCGCTTTCGTCCGGCTCATAAGCGGGCCTACTGAACGTCAACCACTCGCCGCTTGCCTTCACGGCTCACCTCTTGCCTTGGTGTCATCTCAATCCGTTTGCATTATGACCATAAGCACATCTCGTGCCGTCATTAGTCGCTTTCATTTATCTGTCTTTTCGCCTAAATCAAGCCTATTTTTTGCGCGCCGATCAGCGCCGAACTATCGGCGTCGAACTTTTTCGACGATTCTCGGCGCTATTCGACGATTTTTCGTTATCGACTAAGGCAAATAGTTGACATAGAAAGAATTTATAGTTTAGGTAAAATCAGCCTTGTGAGATGATCACACGATCAGGTTTCACCGAGTTGACGATTCTTGATCGACTACTTAGGCTAATGTATACCCCTAAGCCTTTTGGTTGTGCGATGGGGCGAGCGGGTAAACGGCAGTCCCTCGGATGGCAACATCCAGAGATTGTGACTCAATAGCTAGGCTCTAGCGTTATCGAGTAATGTTTTTCCAAGGGCGGAGGTTTCTCATGAATCGTTCGTCCTGGTCTGGTCTGGCGATTGCCTGGCTACGAGCTGCGATCTACGATCCGGCTTCGCGAAGACGGTCGGCCATCGTTTTGTCGGCTATCCTGATTATCGCCTATGCGGTGGCTGTTCTGAGTTATGTCCTCACTGTCCCGGAAATTGGGCTACGGTGTGCCTTTACACCCGTGGTCAACTATTTCTATCCCGAGTTTCTCAGTTTTTCGGATCAGCCGATTCCCCGCGAGGGGGACCGAGTCAAAGCTGTTGGCGGCGAGCCGGTCGAATCGTGGGCCCATCTACTCCGTTTGATCATCTTGGCTGGTGAAACAGTCCCCGACGGCAAAACACTCATCGAAGAGGATGGAATACGCCGCGTCCAGGTCGAGTTTTTCCGCCCGGCAGACAGCTCCGTCTTTACGGTTTGGTGTCGGCTCGGGCCTACTCCGCTCGAAACCTTGATGCCGTCGATTCTCTGGTTTGCTTTGCGGATCGGGTTATTTCTCGTGGCGTCCGTGGTGTGGTGGAAACGTCCCGATGACGGCTCGGCAGCGTCGTTTTTTTGGCTATGTGTGGTGTCGTTCGGTGCGTTCCTGGGTGGCTACCATTGGACGCGGATCGTCACTCAGCCGGTTTTGCTCCTCATCTTCATGTGTTGTTCGCTGCTGCTGCCCGCCGTCACTTTGCATTTTTACCTCGTCTTTCCACGTACCAAGGCATTCGTAGAACGTCGGTCGGCTTGGTTACTGGTGGTGTATGGCCCGGCGGTGCTTTTCTTAACCGCCCTACTCTGGGCCTATGGGCGAGTACGTCTTTCCGGCGATGGCGTCGGCACGCTGTTGATCGAGATGCTCTACGCCATCTATGCCTACTTGGGTATTGCCGCCCTGTGGTATCTGGGCAGTATCGCGGCCCTCTTTCATAGTTATCTGGCCGCTCAAAATGCTGCCGAACGCAATCAGGTAAAGTGGATTTTGGCCGGGGCCGCTCTGGCGACATTGCCGATGGGGTATTCCCTGTATCTGGCGATTTTTGCTCCGGGTCGGTTCGGTGGCGGGGCGGCGGCGTGGCCGATGTTCGTGGCCAGCACGTTCGTGACGGTCGCCTACGCTGTTAGTATCACACGCTATGGCTTAATGCGAATCGATCAGCTCCTTAGCTCAGGTGCGGCCTATTTCCTGGTCAGTACTCTGGCTGCGGGCTTATATTATACCGTTGTCTTCGCCGGTTTCCTGGTCGTGGGCAGCCGTTTCGTCGAAGGCCCGTCCTTGATTCATGTGTTGGCCGTCTCGACAACGGCATTATTGCTGATGGCACTGGTGGACGTCGGTCGCGGGCGCTTGATGCGGGCGTTAGACAAGCTCTATCGACGCGAGAAAAACCAACTCGACCATACCCTCTTACGCATGAGTCAAGCCGTCGAGCGGTTGGTAGACCCCCCTACCTTGGCGCGTCGCATGCTGCACACAGCCGTCGAACTACTGACGGCGTCTGGAGGAGCGGTATACCTGCGGCAAGAAGAAACGGGCGTCTACCGCCTAACGGAAGTCATCGGCACACCACCTAAGCTCTCGGAACTATCGTCGGGCTGCCCGCTGGTCGAGGCTCTGGCAGTCGATAGCGTGGTAGCCGTAAACGGGGTTTGTCAACACCCAGAGAAGCTAAACGGCCGGCATCAACGAGGAGTTGAGGCAGAGGTTTGGGGAAGAAGTAAGCTCCCCCTATCCTCTCCTAATCGCAATCAGCCAGAGGGGCCCGAGGCGGGCTTGCCGCTCAGTACCCCGAAACGCCACCCGTCCGACCCGGCGAGCGCGGCCCGAAAGCAGTTAGCCTTCCTGAGCGGTGGTTTAGCTCAGGGATTGATTCACGAAGACCAACTGGTAGGCTTGTTAATCTTGGCTGCTCGCCCGAATGACGGCTACCGCGATGAAGAATTGGCACTGCTGGCGGCCTTCGCTCAGATGACGGCTCTGGCTCTGGTCAGTGCCGAGGGTCATCAGACTATTGATACGCTCAACAAAGAGTTAAAGGCGAAAGTCGAAAAAATCGCCGAACAGCAACGCCGTATTCTGGCTCTACAGAGTCAACTAACCAAACGGCAGGCCGCATCGACGGAGGAGGTAGCCACCGAACCGCCGCGCGACGGGCCTATCGGTTCCGGTCCACAGATGCAAGGACTGTTGACGATGGCGCGTCGAGTGGCCGCGAGTAGCTCGGCGGTCCTGCTGCGCGGTGAGAGTGGAACGGGCAAGGAGGTATTTGCCCGCGTGCTGCACGAGAACAGCCCCCGAGCCGCCAAGCCGTTCATCAAGGTTCACTGCGCCGCGTTATCGTCGGGCTTGCTGGAAAGTGAGCTATTCGGCCACGTCAAAGGAGCTTTCACGAACGCGATTCGCGACAAGGTCGGACGGTTCGAGGCGGCCGACAGCGGCACCCTCTTTCTGGATGAGATTGGCGATATCAGCCTGGAAGTTCAGACGAAATTGCTTCGCGTGCTCGAAGAAATGACTTTCGAGCGTGTAGGCTCCAGCGAACCGGTCAAGGTGGACGTGCGGATTATTGCCGCTACCCATCGCGACCTGGAAGCAATGATCCGCGAGGGAAGGTTTCGGGAAGACCTGTTTTTCCGGCTCAACGTGATTAGCATCGTCCTACCGGCGTTGCGAGACCGCCGTGAGGATGTTCCCGAATTGGTGGCCCACTTCTTAATGATTTACGGGGAGCGAGTGGGCAAGCGAGGGCTAAGTGTTGATGATGACGCGCTGGCCGTTCTCAAAGGGCACGTCTGGCGCGGTAACATTCGCGAACTAGAAAACGCGATCGAGCGAGCGGTTGTCATTGCGGAGGGACCGATCATCGGCGTCAACGATCTTCCGGCGGATGTGCGGCGGGAAGCCGTTGAGGCGGACGAGGCGAAAAAGGCAATTCCCCTCGGCGGACGAGCCGAGCGGGATCGACGGGAACGCGAAAACCTAGTACGGGCATTGGCAGCAGCCGACGGGAACAAAGCGGAAGCAGCCCGAGCGTTGGGTTGGGCACGCAGTACGTTCATTAGCCGATTGAAAAAATATGGGCTAACGTGAGACGAAAGGCGTTGCTCTATCGCCCGGTAACGCTGATCTTGTCCAGAAACACCGCGTTCGATTCGGTGCCAGCCAGCTTCTTGGTGAGCATCTCCATCGCCTGGATGCAGGGCATATCGATGAGCGTTCGCCGCAGGAGTCGAACTCGTTCGAGCACCTCCGGCGTCAGGAGGCGTTCCTCTTTGCGCGTGCCGGATTGAGCGATGTCCAGAGCCGGATAGATGCGGCGGTCGGCGAGTTTGCGATCCAGCACCAGTTCCATGTTCCCGGTGCCCTTGAACTCCTGAAAGATAACGTCATCCATGCGAGAGCCGGTTTCGATAAGAGCGGTCCCCAAGACGGTTAGAGAGCCGCCTTCCTCAAACACACGGGCCGCGCCGAAAAGTTTTTTGGACACTTCTAGCGCCTTGAGGTCCATCCCACCCGATAAAGTCCGCCCGGTGTCGCGTTGGTTCTTGTTATAAGCGCGAGCAAGGCGCGTCAAACTGTCGAGCAGGACAAATACGCTCTGGCCGCGTTCGGCTAGGCGGCGAGCGCGTTCGATGACCAGTTCGGCGGTGCGAATGTGGCTCATCGAGTCGCGGTCGCTGCTGGAACCGATCACTTCACCGCGAATGGTGCGGCGCATTTCGGTGACCTCTTCAGGACGTTCGTCGATCAGCAACATGAGCAATTGCATGTCGGGATAATTCTTGCTTATACTCTGGGCAATGTGCTGCAAGAGAATGGTTTTCCCGGTACGCGGCGGAGCCACGATCAGCCCCCGTTGCCCTTTACCGATCGGCGTCAACAGGTCGATCACACGGGTGGTGAGCGGCTCGCGGCCGGTTTCGAGACGTAAGGTTTCGTGGGGGTCAATAGGAGTCAGTTCGTCGAATAGCGGACTTGAAAAGCCTTCGGCGGGTTGGCCTTCCACACGTTCGACAGCGACCAGTCGCGGGCCGGTCCCCTTGCGAGGCGGTTCGACCGGGCCGGCAACTAACCAGCCTTCGCGTAATCCTAGTTTGTGAATCATGGGGCCGGAAACATAAGGATCAGCCGGGCTAGGCTGGTAAGCACGGGACGGGCTACGTAAAAAGCCATGCCCTTGAGGAGTGCGTTCGAGAACGCCCTCGGCGGCATCGGTTACTGTCATGATCGAATCTTCCTCGAACAAAAGAGGATTGGAACCGCCAAGTTGCCAAGGACACCACCAAAAACCAAATAGTTTTTGTGTTCTTGGCGGCTAACACATCTTGGAGGTTATTCTTTTCTTTTTTCAGGGCGTTTATGTACTCAGCTCGTCGGGGCTGGATCGATAATCCATTTTCAACCAGAATCGGTTTTAGGAGGTAAAAGCATCTTAGCTGGCATTTGATCGAGATGCAAAGAGAAATTACTCAAGTTTCACGGTTTATCAAACGTGGTATCGTCGAGACGGTCCACCACTTTCACGTCACTGCGTTCGACTTCTAATACCTTAGTGCCGTCGTGATAGACGGTCATCTTGCCGAAGAACTGTCGTCCGCCGCTTTTACGGTAGTCGCGCAAGACAGCCGACAGCGTCATTTCCGCACTTTCGCCGGGCTTTTGTAAACGGAGTTCGACTTTAAGCGGTAATCGAGTTTTGGCATCGAACCACAGGTCGAGGTCTGGTTCGCCACGCCGCGAGGCTTTCAGACCGATGGCCGGAGTATCGTCAATCTTGAGTTCGCCCAGACAGGACAGCTTCCAGTCTTTGCCCCGGAGGTCCACCAACGTCTCGGCGATGCGTAGAGCGGCAAAACCGCGTCGGAACGCCAAGATCATTTCCTTGGGGGCGTCGTTACCGCGTCCATTATTGGAAGCGATCCACAGGCTGGACTTGTTCAATCCCAGCTGAATCGACCCGGTGCCGATCTGGGTTTCCCATTTCATCTGGTCGAGTCCCTGGACAGTAAACTGGTTGCGTATTTCCTGGGCAGCGTCGAGAGACAAAGTCCCTTTGCTCTGTCCCGTTAGGGCGTGCGGAGCGGACAACCGCTTCTCTCCTCCCAAGGCAACAATTGAACCATCAAGCAACTGTCGGGCCGCTTTGGCATCTTCGGACGCAAATAATAGCAAACAGACGAAAATCACGACGGCAACTCCGGCGCTGGGGGTTCGAGGTCAGGGCGTCGGATCAGATGAGTATCCCGACACCCGGTTGATAATTCAAACACCGCAGGCTCGTCAAGTGTCTCGCCGGGACTCAGGCGACAGGCAGCGCGACGGGTTCGAGCGCGTTGAAGTTGCCGGCACAGGCACGAAGCACAGCACAACCCATAGGTCTTCAGTTCCTGAGTTATGCCGTCACTCCAGACGGCAGCGATTTTGAACTGGGCCACTTCACCGCAGCCACAGCGGACGATGTAACGCGGCATGTGTGGTTCATCCGTGGTCGAACGGTGGTTCTTCGCCGTGGATTTGGGCCAAGGCGTTTTTCGCCGCTCGCTGCTCGGCCTCCTTCTTGGTATTGCCCCAGGCAGCCGCATGAGTATGTCGGCCAATCACGGCGGCGATTTTGAAGCACTTGCTGTGGTCGGGTCCTTGCTCGTCCAACACCATATATTGCGGGGTGATATTAAACTCACGTTGCGACAGTTGTTGTAGCTGCGATTTGAAATTAGCTCCCGCACCGTTACCTGCAACTTCCTCGATTTCGGTCAATAATTGACGTAGGATGAATGTTTTGGCCGGTTCCAGGCCACCATCAAGATAGATGGCGGCGACCAGAGATTCATAAACATCGGCTTGCATGTTGGCAGGGACGCTGGTCATCTGCTGGGCGTTCATGCCACGACCGAGGAAAAGGAAACGTCCCAGCCCCAGGGATTCACTGAAGTGGGCACAAGCACGACGACTGACGACAGCAGACTTGATCTTGGTCAGCTCACCTTCCTGATATTCGGGAAACCGCACGTAGAGTTGCTCGCAAGCGATCATTCCCAATACCGAATCGCCGAGAAACTCCATGCGTTCATTCGATGCCAAGCGACAGTTAGCCCCGGATGCGTGCGTTAGTGCCGAGCGGAGTAATTCCACATTACGGAACCGATAGCCAATCACTTGCTGACAAGCTTCCAGTACCTCAGACTGTGAATGGGATGTCGGTTCGGTAGCCATAGGATGGTCCATCCCGAAGGCGATTTCGTCTGGATGCACGGTAACAGGAAAGTGGGTGACTTGTCAACCGGCGGATGACGTTCGGGGGCAATCGCTCTTGATTTCGCTGCCTTGTCAGAGTACATCCCCGCACTCGCATAGCGATTCAGGCGCGGTCGGTCGGTGGGGCCGATTCGAGGTGATCGACGTAGGGGAAGTCCCATGCAGATGCATCGCTTCAGGATGGAGCGCTCTCCTCTCGGACGGCTGGGTATCGCCGGCCTCGTCCTGCTACTTACCGCAGGCGGTGCCGGTTTAGCCGTTCTCCACGCTCAGGCTCCCGCTGCGCCGGCGGTCGCACGAGCTACCGTCAATGACATCCGCATTCGCGGCAATCGGAACACCCCTAGCGAAAATATCAAAAACCAGATGCGCACCCGAGTCGGGAAAGATTTTTCCGCCGAAACGCTTCAGGAAGATGTACGCACCCTCTACAACTCTCGCTCCTTTGCCCGCGTCTGGGCCGACAAAGAAGACGACGGCAAGGGCGGAGTTGTGGTGATCATCAACGTCCGCGAGTTTCCAAGTCTCGTTCGCTCCGTGGAATATCGCGGTAACACCCATCTCAGCAAAGACGAGTTGGACAACGTCACCAACGTCCGCAAGGGGATGCCTTGCAACCCCTACGCCAATAAAGTCGCATGTCAACGCATCGTACAGCGCTATAACGAAGACGGACGACCCTACGCCGCCTGCAATCTCATCAAGGGCGATGACGAAAACGATACCGAAGTCATCTTCAACATTACCGAAGGCCCCAAAGTCTACATCAGCTCCATCGATTTCACCGGCAACACCTTTGTCACTGGTGCAGTTCTCAAACAACGCATCAACAGTTCGTCCATGTTATTAGGTGACTATGGGCTGCGTCTCATGGGCCAATACAACCCCGGCCTATTAGAGCACGACGTCAACGAACTTATTCGGTACTACCGCGGTTTCGGCTTTCACGATGTTCGCATCTCCCGTCAGGTGATCTACGCGCCGGATAGCCGTTCGGTGCGAGTGGTGTTTCACATTCAGGAGGGTATCCGCTACAAAGTCGATGGCACGCCACAAGTCACAGGCTCCAAGAGCATCGCAGCCGAAGCTCTGGAAGCGATGAATAAACAAAAATCCGGCGAGTACTACGACCAGCGAACCATCGACGGCGACATCAGCCGAATCAGTGACTATTACGGCTACACAGGACGACAGACACGGGTCATGCCCGAGGCGTCGTTCATGAAAGAAAAACCGGGCTTCGTCCGCGTGAACTATCAGGTCGAGGAGCAAAAGCCGGCCGTCGCGGGACAGGTCATCATTGTCGGCAACGAGCGCACCGACCAGCGTGTGATTCTGCGGCAGATTCCCATCTATCCGGGACAGACACTCACCTACCCTGACCTACGGTTGGCAGAACGCAACTTGGCCCGATTGAATATCTTCGAGAGTTCACCAGACGGCTCGGTTCGGCCTACGGTGACAGTGCGCGACAACCCGTTCAACCCAGACAGCAACGTCAAAGATATTGTCGTGAACGTGCAGGAAGCCAGCACCGGTAGTTTGATGTTTGGCCTAGGTGTCAACTCCGACAGCGGTTTCACGGGTAGTGTGGTATTGAACGAACGGAACTTCGATTTGTTCCGCCCTGCGACCAGTCTGGAGGATCTGTTCAGCGGTGGAGCCTGGCGCGGTGCCGGTCAGGAATTGCGAATTGAGGCGGTGCCTGGTACGCAGTTACAACGCTACATGGTGACCTTCCGCGAGCCGTTCCTGTTCGACAGTCCTTATAGCATGACGTTGTCGGGATATTACTATCAACGATATTTCAACGAATACCACGAGGATCGGCTCGGGGCGCGGGCGACGATTGGCCGAAAGCTGAATGATCGCTGGAGTGCATCGGTTACTACCCGAGCAGAATCGGTGGGCGTAAGCAACGTCTCGTTCTTCGCGCCAGAAGTGTATCGTAGTGTATCGGGCGATAATTTCCTCGTCGGCGTTCGGGCGGGTGTGACTCGCGATAGTCGTGATAGCGTGCTACGTCCCACGGATGGGTCGTTGTTAGACGTTAGCTACGAACAGTGTTTCGGTGATCGCGTCTTCCCGCTCGTCAATTTCGAGTACAGCCAATATTGGACGATGTTGCAACGAGCCGACGGCAGCGGTCGTCAGGTATTAGCGTTCCACACGCAGACAGGCTGGGCGGGGTCGAACACGCCGGTTTTCGAGCGGTACTTCGGCGGTGGTTTCCGCAGTATTCGCGGTTTCCAGTTCCGCGGCGTCGGTCCACAAGAGAACGGGTTCAAGACGGGTGGTACGTTTATGTTGCTCAACAGTTTGGAGTACCAAGTGCCGTTGCGTGCGAGCGATCAGGTATTCTTGGTTGGTTTCGTGGATAGCGGTACCGTCGCGACCCGCATACAGGACTTCAACGATTATCGCGTCTCGGTCGGTTTCGGTCTACGGTTCACGGTGCCGATGTTAGGGCCGGTACCGATCGCGTTGGACTTCGGGTTCCCGGTGGTTTCAGGCCAGTACGACAACAAGCAGGTCTTTAACTTCTGGATGGGCTTCACTCGGTGAGTGGGCGCAGAGAACCGTTGCGCGGGATCGGGGCGAGCGGGGCGTGTCAACGCCTCGATTCTTGAACCGTGACGGATGCTGCTACTCTCCACCATCGTCCTAGCGTGAGCGACGACAAATCGGGTCGTCCACACGACCCGCTCGCCCCGAAATCGCTCGTGGTTCGGCTCCATTCTGGTCGAACTCTCACCAGTGCATAACGAACCCACCATCTACGTTAACGGTCTGGCCGGTCACGTTGGCCGCTCGCGACGACGACAAGAACACCGCCATCGACGCGATGTCCTCTGGCGTCTGCCAACGGCCCAAAGGCACTACCCGCCTTACCTTTTCGCCCGCCCATTCTTCATAGGTCGATTTACTGCCCTCGGGTTGTAGGTCGGCCCATGCCTGGTAGACCGAGCGATTAAGCGTTGTTTGCACCATACCCGGACAGAGCGTGTTGACCCGCACACCATAGGGAGCCAGATCCTTGGCCGCACACTGAGCGAAGTTGATGAGGGCGGCCTTGCTGGCACTGTAGGGCGGATCCGTCTGCGAGCCGATCTGCCCGGCGACACTCGACAGGAAAAGCATGGTTCCCGACCGCGCCTCGATCAACAGCGGCGCGAAGGCGTGCGCGACGTTCGCCGCTCCGATTACATTGACCATAAACACTTTCGGCCAGTCGGACGGCATCAAGTTCCAGAACGGAAAGCCGAACTTTCCACTACCGATGCCCACGGCAAAAATCACGTGATCGACTCGCCCCCAATCGGTCTTAATGCGATGCGCCGCGGTTTGAATCGCCGTGTAGTCGGTAACATCCGCAACGACCGCCAGCCCGCCGATTGAGGCAGCCGTCTGACTGACACGCGAATCGCGGTCAATCAATGCTACCCGTGCACCCTCTGCGGCAAAAGTTCGGGCTATCGCTTCGCCGATGCCCTGAGCCGATCCAATCACCGCCGCCACTTGTCCCGTCAAACCAAGCTCCATCGTCGTCTCTCCTAAGTGTCGATCCTATCTTATTCGCTATGACGTCTTCTATCCTCCTCGAAGTAGCGATTGCATCGGCTGACGATGCCCGTACCGCTGCCGACGCCGGGGCCGACCGACTAGAACTCAATACCGCCCTGGAACTCGACGGGCTGACACCGACCCCGGCCGTCCTCGCCGCGACACTACGTGTTGGGCTTCCCGTTGTCGTCATGCTGCGATCGCGTCCGGGCGGTTTCTGCTACACCGACCGCGAACTAGACATCATGCGCGACGAACTCGAATGGATCGGGGGCGAAGTTGCCTTGGGCATCCTCACCAATACCAGCTCGATTGACGTGCCGCGCCTCAAACGCTTCCCTACTTCTCGGGTCGTGTTTCATCGTGCGTTCGATCTCGTGCCCGATCCGTTCATGGCATTGGAACAACTTATCGACCTTGGCATTCCGCGCGTCATGATCAGCGCTGCCGACCACGACCGCATCGCTCACCTGATCGACGCCGCACGCGAGCGGATCGACATCCTCCCAGCGGGTGGAGTCCGACCAGAGAATGTTCGGCAACTCGTCCAACGAACCGGCTGCACCTCGGTCCACGGCTCGTTCAAACGATTGGTCGGCAATCGACTTTCGCCTTTCGCCGCCCATCACGAGACTTGCGGGCCAACGGTTCGACTCGTGCGTAGTATTCTCGACGAGCGATAAATTAAATCTCGCCGCGTGCCGTGCGGACAAACGCCTCGAAATTCTCGACGGGCGTTGCACGATCCACGCCATGGTTCAGGTTGACAATGTGCCGATGCCCGCCACCAGCCCTCAGACAAGCGCGCGTGGCGGTGATGACCTGTTCACGCGTGCCGGCGGCCAAGATTTCTTCATCAACGTTACCCTGAAAAACGAGATGGGGGTAGGTCGCTCGAGCGGCTGCCAGGTCGTGTCGTTTCCCCAGGCTGATCACATCCGCCCCCGACACACACAGTCGTTCGAGATAAGGCCCTTCCTTAACGAAAAGAATACGCGGCACTCCGGTTGCGGCGGACAGGATCGCTCG
>RGDT01000109.1 GCA_009918525.1 Planctomycetia bacterium | reverse complement strand
ACCTCGCAGCAAGTCGAAAGCCCGGGCATACGATAGGCTCATGTCTTGTAATGCCGACGATTTCAGGGCGTGAACCGCATGAGCATCGAGTTGACGCAGCAAATCACGTCGCGAGTCGAAACGCTGAGTCCCCACGTCGTCAGGACGATTAGCTCCCAATACGCGAAAAGTGCCTTCTTTCGGATCCTGAGTTACCACGAGTGGATCGTAGGCCGCTCCTAAGAAGCCCGCATTCTGTCCGGGGGTGAAGGCTCCGTTGTCAATCATCGGCAACGGTAACTGCACATAGGGCGGCACCCCGTGCGGCGAGGGGCGAGCTTTGGCCAACACCGAGCCGACGGTCGGATTATCCGCACGAGATGCCTTGGTCAGTTCTTGATTGACGACCCGCGGTGGATAGCCCGTGAGAACGAGATGAGTCGCTGGATTATGCGTCGCGATGGTGTGCGATACGGCCCGAAGCACAGAAAAACGATCAGAGCGAGCGGCCAGCCTCGGCAAATACTCGCCCACTCGCATACCGATCGTGCGTGTGGTAATCGGCTTGAAGAGGCTGCGAACTTCTGCCGGTGCATCGGGTTTGGGGTCGAACGTGTCGTGCTGCGACGGTCCACCCCATGGCATCACCAGTATTATTGACTTGGGCGATCCGCCTGCACTGCGGCTCTCCGCATGTAAAAGATGCGGCAACGATAGTCCGATCGTACCCAATCCGCCCGCGACGAGGGCTTGTCGTCGGTTTAACCGAGCACTGCCTTTGTTGGGTGACATCATGGCGTTCTCTCGATCCGATTTCGATGTTGCCGTTTCACTATAACCATGAAACCGACTTGATGCCAAGCAAAACTGTTCTTACGGGAGTTGATTCCCTGGCGGTTCGTTCTCTTCATACGTCCATGTTTCTCCGGTTGCATAAAAGGCCGCAAGATCAACCTCTGACGGATCACATCCCGTTTGATGCGCTTCGACCTGGTCGTGATGGGGGGGCCGTTCTACCGCACGCAGTACACCCATGACCTCTGGCATACTGGTTGGATCATCTGGCTGGTAAGTCATTCGAGCCAGGAGGTGGGCCAAGATCGGCTCGGCGAGCGTTTCGTCGTGTAACAGAAGTTCCGACGATGCGACCTGAGATCGAGAGACTACTTCGAGCGTCAGTCCATTTAGACGTACTCCCCGGTCGCGATCTTTGCCGAAAATCATCGGCTTGCCGTGTTCCACATAGACCACATTATCAAATTTCACGGCTTTGTCGGAAGCGTAGGCGAAGACATCGGGATTGAAGACATTGCAGTTTTGGTAGATTTCGACAAATGCCGCCCCACGATGCCGAGCCGCTCGTAGGAGCGTTTCGCCCAAATGGTCAATGTCCACGTCAACCGTGCGAGCCACGAACGTCGCCTCCGCTGCCAGAGCCACCGACAGGGGACGTAACGGCGTGTCGAACGTGCCCAGGGGGTTCGACTTCGTCCGAGTGCCGACCCGTGATGTGGGCGATGATTGTCCTTTGGACCGTCCGAGAACCTCGTTATTGATAAGAATGACCTTAATGTCCACGTTGCGACGCATGGCGTGCAACAAATGGTTGCCTCCAGCCGATAATCCGTCTCCGTCGCCGGTGATTACCCAGACGAGCAATTCCGGGCGAGCCAGCTTCAATCCCGTAGCAACAGCGACGGCGCGGCCGTGGATGGTTTGGAATCCGTAAGTATTGAGGTAATAGGGAAAACGACCGGCACACCCCAGACCCGAGACAAAGACCATCCGCTCGCGCGGTAAGCCCAGCACGGAGAGCACTTTTTTCATTTGGGCCAAAATACTGAAATCGCCGCACCCTGGACACCAGCGGACCTCGCAGTCGGAGGCGAGATCTTTGGGCAACAAGGGTAGGGAACTCGAAGCAAGCATCGGGCTGGAAAACTCCTAGAAGAATCAAAAGGACATCGTCCCGCTAGATTGACCGACTACGCTGCGCAACTTGCCGTCGCTGACGATACTGGCTCCTCGTCCTAGCCAGGACCTTGCTCACCCCGTCACCTGGGTTGATAGTCCTAGCAGTTGCTCTACTTGCTGCTCGATCTCTCGGATACTCAACGGCTTGCCCTGCATCTTGATAAAGGATATGCAATCGATCAGAAAAGCTCCTCGTAGTAGCCAGGCTAGTTGCCCCTGATTTAACTCGGCTACCAAGACCGTTCGATAGCGTCGCAAAACGTCGGGCGTGTTGGTCGGCAGGGGATTGAGATACCGCAAATGGGCGTGGGCCACGGAGAAACCACGACTCCGTAAACGATCCGCCGCCAAGCGGAGCGGCCCTATTGTCCCTCCCCAACCGACGAGAAGCACATCGCCTTGGGTCGGCCCATTTACCTCCAATGGCGGCAGGTCATCGGCGATTCGTGCAATCTTCGTGGCTCGCAGGCCGACCATTCGTTCGTGATTTCTCGGGTCGTAGCTAACGTGGCCCGTCTCGTCTTCTTTCTCCAGTCCGCCCAGGCGGTGTTCCAGTCCTGGCGTCCCCGGCACCGCCCATGACCGCACGAGTCGTTGATCTCGTCGATAAGGAAGAAAGACGGATTCCCCTTGAGCGATAGTGGGGGAAAAGGTGAGAGACGATGACCGGGGCGTTGACACACCCTGCTCGCCGACCGAGCTGTTGGGACCTGTTGTTAGCGGCGCATCGAGTCGCGGTAGAGTCGAAATCTCGGGGATACGCCAAGTTTCGGCTGCGTGAATCAACGAGGCATCGGTCAACAGGATGACCGGCGTCATGTATTTCAGGGCAATCCTGCAGGCTTCGAGAGTCATCGTGAAACCATCAGCAGGCGACGATACCGCCATGACTACGGTCGGGCATTCTCCGTTGCGTCCGAACAAACTCAACAGAAGGTCGGACTGTTCCGGTTTGGTCGATAGACCGACAGACGGCCCCGCGTGTTGCACAGCGACAACGACGAGCGGTAATTCAGTAATCACTGCCAAACCGATGGCGTCAGACTTGCGGACTAAGCCGTTGCCGCTCGAAGCAGTAACCCCCAGACAGCCGCCGAAAGCCGCCCCTACCGCCGCCCCTACCGCCGCAGCTTCGTCCTCAGCCTGAAAGATACAGCCAGCCCATCGTTGGAGTTCGGCCAGACGGTGCAGCAGTTCCCCGGCTGTGGGTAAGGGGTGCGCCGCGTAGACGAGACGCCGCCTGGAACGCGTGGCTGCCGTGATGAGGGCCAAGGCAATGGCTTCGTGTCCTGAAACCTGACGATAGCGTCCTGGTACGACCCTAGCTCGAGCAATGCGATAACGCCCCAACAAGGCAATCGCGCTGACCATTTCCGAGGAATCGCCGTAGCGATAACCCGCTTCTATCGCTCGTTGATTTGCCTGAAAGACTTCGGGTTTCTTCGCGAATTTCGCTGATAACCACCCCATGGTCGGTTGCGGAGAACAATCGAACAACCGGCATAACAGACCCAATGCGAAAAGGCTTTTGCAACGGTCGGCTTCCGCCCGGAAGAGTTTGAATGGTTCTAGTGCTTCGCGACTGGTCGATGTTATTGCAACTTTGCATACTCGGTAATCGGCAAGCGAAGCATCATTTAGTGGATCGCTGAGATAGCCAGCCGATAGTAGATTATCAATCGTGAAAGCATCCCGGTCAACGAGCAACAATCCCCCAGGCATCAGTTCGGCGAGGTGAACCTTGAGTGCAGCGGGGTTCATGGCGAGCAGCACATCAGTCCCATCGCCTGGGATCGGCGCAGCGTCTGAGTCGATAACAATCAGATAGCCAAAAACCCCCGGAAGGGAGCCGACCGGAGCGCGGATTTCGCTGGGAAAATCGGGCAATGTGTAAATGGTATGGCCTTGCAGAGCCGCGCTGTGGGCTAGACGTTGTCCCATGAGCTGGATGGAGTCGCCAGCGTCACCCGCGAGACGGATGGTTAGGGATGATCGCATTTCGGGCGAAGTTGTTTGTTGAGGGCCAGTCGTTTGTTCCCTGAGAAGTGGTCGCTCGGCCATTCACGCGCCCTCTCGATGGAGCGGAACTACTTCAGGATCAGGAGGCAGACAATAGACGGTGGAAGGAAAATGCTCCACGATGTAATGTACCGCGCCTCGAGCCGACAGGACACCGACCGGACGGTTGGATTCATCGACGACGGGCATGTGGCGATAGCCACCGGCTTGCATTCGCCGCACGGCCTGTCCGATTGGCTCGGAGTTTCGCGCTGTCTGCGGATTGGGCGTCATGCACGACGCCAAAGGAGCGGCCAAAGGCGTTCCAGTCGCCAGGACGCGCCGCAGCAAATCGCGTTCGCTGAAAATGCCGATCAATTGCCCATGACCATTGCACACCAAGACGCAACCCAAACGCCGACCGCGCATCTGATCGATAGCCTGAGCCACCGTCGCGGTGGGCGGTAAACGGGCAAACGGTCCCGGACGTAACCGCCCGACACTCTCGATTTTGAGATTCCGCGCCAGTTCCATACGATGCTCGATGAGAATGTTCACCAACAGGAATCGCCAACGAAATACCCTAGCCGTCGTGGTGCCGATGCTAAGGTTAGCAGCTCGCCCCATCAGAGGCACAAACGGGAGTGACCGCAAATTGCGTAACGATGTCACTTCCGTTTGCTGCCTCTGAGGAAGCACTTTCTAGGTCAATCTAGTTAATCGCCGTTAATCGACCAAGGTTCGATAGGTCTCCGGGCGACGATTGGCCAAGAATCGCCACGCCCCCTGTAAAGCCGGTACTCGGGCACGGTCACAATCGGCGTAGAGGATCGCTTCATGGTGGTCGCCTTTGACCATTACGCTACCTGCGGGAGAGGCCACGAACGAACCGCCCCAGAACGTGATCGCGCCTTCTTTCCCCACACGATTGACCGCCGCCACAAACACGTTGTTGACGGCAGCATGACCCACCTGGGCGTTACGCCACATCTGTTCCCAGTCGCCTGTGATGTTGTTTTCGACAGTTTCGTCTATAACGCCAATGGCCGTCGGATAGACGAGAATTTCAGCACCGCGAAGGGTGGCGATGCGAGCTGCTTCCGGGTACCACTGATCGTAACAGATGAGGGGCGCGACTTTGCCCGCCGGGGTGTCGAAGACGCGGATACCGGTGTCCCCAGGAGTAAAGTAGTGTTGTTCATGGTACAAAACGTCTTCGGGAATATGCGTTTTGCGATAATGTCCCGCCGTGGTGCCATCCGGGAGATAGACCCCGGCCGTGTTGTAGAATTTGCCGTCCGGGGCTTTCTCGAATATCGAGCCGCCGACGAGGGTCACGCGGTGGCGTTCAGCGGCCAATCCGAGGCTATGGGTCGTCGGACCCGGCACCGTTTCGGCGACAAGGAATGCGGAAGCGTCATCAGGACGCTGACAGAAGTACGGCCCCAGGAAGAGTTCCGGCAAAACGACAAGATTAGCACCACCGCGAGCCGCCTCGGTGATGGCGTTCAAGGCACGATCAAGGTTATCCTGCGGTTTGCCGTCACATCGCATTTGGATCAGGGCCAAGCGGGTAATGGTCATCGCACACCTTTATTCCAAACGCTCTTGCAGTTGGGAGACTAAGCGTCGTTGACTGAGGACCGAGTTCTGTCTGGACTGCCGCCTTGGGACGCATCTCTAGTCATCTTTGGGTTTTTTATCGTCCTTCGCTTCCTTGTCGTCTTTTTTGTCATCCTTTGGCTCCTTATCGTCCTTGGGCTTCGTATCGTCCTTTTTGTCATCTTTCGGCCCTTTACCATCCATCGGGCCTTTCATATCTGCTTTGTCCAAAGGAACAATAAGTAGCGTGTTGTCCTCAACGAGATAGCCTGCGTTCACTTGCTTGAGTAATGACTGATACACGGTGCGTAGGGGTTTATTCTCGACTGCACGGATCGAAACTTCCTTGGTCGCGATGTCAGACAAGCCAGCTTCTCTTAGTAGTTCTGAGCCGTAAATGAAGCTGACCCCGTAGCGAGTGCGTAGGCCTGCCAATACGCTGTCGAGTGTTCCTGGCGCACCAGCCTTTTCCACTACGGATGTATCCAGCAATTTCAGAATCGCAGAGGCAGCATCTTCTAGTTTTTTGCGGTGACGAAGCGGCTTCAGAAGCTCACGGTCGTGCATACACACAATCGTCCCATCGTTAGCAGCAAGATAAATACGGTCCGAAACTTGATTGACGATAGGTACACGTAAATCGGTCTTCTCCATCCAACCCCGTGTCACGCCCCGTCGGCGATCGATGACAATCAACCGCCCAACGCCATCCAGAGCGTATACGAACCGATCACTGGCAGCAAGAAATCGATCGGCGGTGGGGTTTGCGCCATACAAACCGCCGCCAATGGGAATACGCCACATCGGATCGCCGGTGGATCGGTTAAGACGGGCTAACCCCTCTCTCTCTGATGTGACATAGACGTCACTCTCCAGTGCCACCGGACGACGCGAGATGGGCGAACCAGCCGTATACCGCCACGATAGCCGACCATTGTCGATATCGAGGGCGTATAAGTTGGAATCATCGGACCCGAAATAGGCCATGCTCCCGTAGCCGGATGGTGGGACGCTGATTTTGCCGTTGATCTCGTAGCGGAACGATTCCGGGTCCGAGTTCGTGGGGAACTTCCGGAAAGCACGCCCCTTGCCGTCGGGTGTGACGACAAATAGCGAGTCTGTCGATTGCACGGGCTGGTAGGCTAAGTCAAGATTGGTGATCACATTCCACTTCGGTTGTGGACGTTCAGCCCTTCCTGCAGTCGAATCGAGATTGGAATAGATGAGGGATTGACCTGGGGTGCCATCTTTCATCAGCATCACGAAAGGCAAAGTGAAAGCCGTGAGCCGCGTATCAGAGCGTGGGGCATAGATCTGTTCGCCATCCACTACGGGAGCCGTTGACAGCCCTCCGGGCAGGGAGTACTCCCACTTGACCAGTCCGCGTTCGCGGTCGAGGCTGTACAAAGTCGCGTTGAGAATAACATAAACCGAACGGTGATTGGCTGTTAAATAAGGTACAGCGGTATAAGCTCGGCCTGGTCGCGATTTCCACAAGACTTGGCCGGACTCGGCATTGACTCGCGCCACCTGACCGCTGTTAGTCAGAACCAGTAGGTCTTTTCCGTCGATCAGAACATAGAGAATACGATCGTGTTTCCCATCCATTGGCACGACCGTAGACCAGGCCAGATGGAGATCAAGTCGTCGCAGAACGTCGGCCGGGGGAAGTTCGGGGCGGGAATAGATATTAGTGCGCGGAAACTGGGCTATTACCGGTTCAATCGCGCTGACCAGTCCAACAAGTAAAAGGCAAATATGGCGTGCGGTGAACATCGTCTGTGTCCCCCAAGTCAACTTTTTATTCAAGTTACCACGGAGCAACATGATGGCGGAAGGGATGACACGGGAACGAAGAGTCACTTCTTGCCTTCAGCGCGGCGTTCCTGGAAAAACCGGCGTAATAGGTCGGCACATTCGTCGGCACGTATTCCACCCAAGACACGACAACGGTGGTTAAGCCGGGCGTCATCGGTGATTCGATAGAGGGTATGACACGCTCCCGCTTTAAGGTCTGTGCAACCATAGAAAACAAACGGCACACGGGCCTGTACGATGGCCCCAGCGCACATGGGGCAAGGCTCTAGCGTTACGTACAGTGAACAGCCTTCCAGACGCCACGAGCGCAAAGCCGCCGCCGCTTGTGTTAGGGCGATCATTTCAGCGTGTGCCGTCGGATCGATCAGCTGCTCGCGTTGATTGTATCCCCGGCCGATAACCCCACGTTCGGGATGGACGACTACCGCTCCAATGGGAACTTCTGCTTTGTTATAAGCGGTGCAAGCCTCCTCTAAAGCCATTTCCATGTGATGGTAGTGCACGGGATGGTGGGGATCGGCAAGCAGTAAATCAATCATCGGTGAAAAATTATCCACCAACTAGTGTTGGCGGCTCCATAAATAGAAATGTCCCCCGCTCGCCGGCGTGACATTCTTTCTGGTATCTTATTCCCTGTGGATCGTTTGTGTGTACTGGTTCGAGGGCAGCCGATGAAGCCGGAACGCAAGAAACGGCAAATCGAGCGTGAGTTCGGCGTGCCGATTGCGGGGGAGATTCTCGACCCGTCGTTGTGGACTAACACAGCCCTCAAGAAAATGTTGCCCGGTCCGATCGATCTGGTTACCTTGTTTGGCCGTACAGCACCGCTCGTAGTGGACATTGGGTGCGGAAACGGGCGTTTTCTGATCGGCAGCGCGGTTTGGAGGCCAAACTACGATCATCTGGGCGTCGATCCCAAGCCAGTCGTGATTCGCTACGCAACAAGGCGGGGCAACCAACGCGGTCTGACGAACGTGCGGTTCGCGGTGATCGACGGGTTGAAGCTGCTCCTCGAGCATCTGCCACCTGGTTGTGCAGCCGAGATACACTGCTATCATCCGCAGCCATACTATGATGTCCGAGAGGTTCATAAGCGTCTCATCACGCCGGAATTCCTGGTCTTGGTGCATCGGACGCTGATACCGGGTGGGACGTTTTTCCTTCAGACCGATAATCCGGGCTATTGGCAGTACATTCGAGATGTGGTTCCTCACTTTTTTGACTTTTACGAACGGATTGGTCGATGGCCCGACGCACCGAAAGGACGCACAAGGCGCGAGATCATGGCGTTGCGGCGGGGTCTGCCCATTTTCCGGGGTAGTGGTTCGGCGAAGTTAGGGTTGAGTTTGGACGATGCGGAAATGCTGGCAAGGCAATTGCCGCCCCCCCGATTTGATGCCAGCCGTGAACTTCGTGAACTGGACCGCGACGAAGGAGCTTAAATTCGACTACCTTCTTACGAAAGAGCTTGCTATATGCGGGTCTTCGGCGGACGGGATACCGCCCCGAGTAACAGGAGAAGACCCGGATGCGAGTCCATCTTTCGTGCGTGGCGGCGCTTGGCGTAGCGATCGCCGGCTTCACTTTCGCTCAGGCACCGACGACGCCCCCCGGTACGGCCACCGCTACCCCGCCAGCCCCGACGGTTTCGCCGACGGCTGAGGCCGCCGTCGTCAATGGTGAGGTGATTTACGAGATTGCGGTCCAGCGAGCCTTGGATCGTGTCCCAACAGAAAAACGCAACGAGGCTCGGCCCAAGATTATCGAATACTTGGCCGACAACCTTCTCATCGACCAATCGCTCCGTGGAGCGGGCTATAAGGCCGATGAAACCGAAGTCGCCAAACGCGTAGGCGACATGAAGACCGAGTTGAAAAAGATCGGCCGCGACTTTGACAAAATGTTGGGCGAACTGAAAGTGACGGAAAAGGAATTGCGTGAGCACATTGCCGCCGACCTACGCTGGTTCAAGTATGCCAGCGCTCAGGCGACCGACAAGGCGCTGAACGAAATGTTCACCAATGAAAAAGATATGTTCGACGGTACCGGCGTCCGGGCCCGTCACATTCTCGTGGCACCCACCTCACCCGATGACAAGAGCCTTCAAGCCGCGATGGTTAAAATCACGGAAGTGAAAAAGACCATCGACGCCGATGTTAACGCCGGATTGGCCAAATTGCCGCAGACGGCCGACAAACTTGCCCGGGAAAAGGCTCGCGGCGAACTGCTCATCGACAGTTTCATCAAGCAGGCCAAAGAAAAGTCCGACTGCCCGACCAAGGCCAACGGAGGCGATGTTGGTTTCTTCCAGAAGGCCGGCTTTATGGTTCAGCCGTTCGCCAATGCAGCGTTTGCCTTACAGGTGAACCAGATGAGTGAAGTGATCCGCACGCCGTTCGGCCTTCACCTGATCCTGGTCACGGAGCGTCGGCCTGGTAAGGAAGTAAAATTCGATGATGTGAAAGATGTGGTGAAGGAGGTCTACTTTGACCGTCTGCACGACTACGTCGCTAGCCAACTGCGGCAAAAGGCCAAAGTGGTGGTGAATCCCGCGCCTAAGTAAGATGGAAGCGGTGTGAGCGGGGGCGAGCCCGTGTCGCCCCCTTGCTCGTTTGTTCATAACGAGGGGTGTCATTTCGTTCGTCGATTTTAGATCCGAAAAACGCATACGACGTCGTGTCTGGATCAACGCCTTGATTGGCTTTGAGCGTTTGCCGGTCAAGCATTATCTGGGCGTGGAGGTCCGTTCGATCCTGGACGGGCATTTCGAAAACGTTCCAAAATTTCCGAACGAATGGCCGATTGCGCTCCTGATCCGTTCTCGCCGGCACCATCAGCTATAGGGTCGGGAATCGATAGGTGGGGTAAAGAGTCGTCAAATTGGATCGAGTCGAACAACTCAGCAACTTCGGAATCTCGAACTGAATTCGTAAAGCTAAATGTATCGATGGAGGCATAGGGTACGATAAATACTCGACCCGACTCTTGGCTTCCCATCAATCGGCCCTTGATAATCGAAAAATCGGCTTCAATCCGCAAAATCTGCTGTATCGCGATCTCCGTACCATTGGCGGTCACCAGTGTGAAGCGTGAATGCTGCTCCGGCGGAAGATGGCGAAACAACAACTGCCAGGACCCAGCCAACATCTTCGATCACTTTCCGATATCGAAATATGTTTATACCCATAAACATACCTCATTCTTCGACTGCCTTGGCAGAATTTACCGCAGGCACGGTGATTCGTTGCTCCCGTGTTATCGTTCCCACCGTCAAACGGGCTGTGTACTCACCTGCTGGGAGATCCTTCGCATCGAACCCTACGACGTGTAAACCCGCCGTCTGCGCTGTCTTCGCCTGCCGCACCACTTCTCCGGATTTGGTCCGCACCTCCAGTGTTCCTGGCACCTTCAGATCCACCCCTAAGCGGTAGGTTAGCCGCATTCCCGTTGGGGGGTTCTGGCCCGCGAAACTGTTGACTGGAAGTTTTGCCGGTTGACGAGCCGGAACCGCAGGTCGCGGTACGAATAGACTCACCTTCTCGGAACGGCGTTTTACCGTCAGCTCTTGCAATGGGGCTATATCCATGACCCAGATGCCACGGCCGTGCGTTGCGATGACCAATTCGCGTTCGGTGGGGTGAATAGTTAGATCGTGAACCGCCACGGGAGGCAACCCACACTCGAGGCGCTGCCACGAAAATGTCCCATCGAATGACACGTATAGCCCGAACTCCGTACCGACGAAAAATAAATCAGGATTGCGAAGATCGGCACGAACGACATGAATCGTACCACTTTTCGGCAAACCAGAGACGATACGGTCGAACGTCCGTCCGCCGTCGCGAGTACGAAACAACTGCGGCGAGGTGTCGTCTTGGCGACGACGATCCAACGCCACGTAGAACGTCTTCGCATCGGTCGGCGATGGTTCGATACGTGTAACCTGTGCTGATGCCGTTGCTCCTGGTGGCATGGTAGGCACACCTGGCAGGCGATCCGTCAATTCTTCCCAATGCACCCCGTCTTTTGTCATGTGGAGTCGTCCATCGTCACTGCCGGCGAAAAGCAGACCGCGAACCAATGGCGATTCGCTTAGGGCCGTCAGGTTATGGCCGGAATGGGTATAGGTGCGTGCGAGTTCCCCGCGTGTCAGGTCAGGAGAAATCACGCGATAGCTTTGGCCGCGATCCGTGGAGCGAAATACGACATTTCCGCCGAAATACAGTGTCTGGGAATCGTGCGGCGACAGTAATAGCGGTGTGGACCAGTTGAAACGCCAATCATTTTTCGATCCATTGGTCCGCGGCCGTATCGACACCGCTTTCATCGTCCGTAAATCAACGCGATAAGGTCGGCCATATTGTCCCTCGACGTAGGCCGTATTCGGGTCGTCGGGCGGGAGTTGGCAGTGAAAACCGTCCATGCCAAGCAGCCGTTTCCAATCATCGTCACGACCAACAGCGGCTATCCGCTCGATCAGAACCTCTACCAGGCGGTAAAGGGGATGTCGGCGGCGGCGCAGGTGATCGCGCCGGGGGGCTTGATCCTCGCCGCTTCGCGCTGCAACGATGGCTTCCCGGATCACGGCAACTTCCGGAAGCTCCTCTTCGAGCACGCGACGCCACAGGCGATTCTTGATACGGTGCTCGCCCCGGGCTTCCTGCTCTTCGATCAGTGGGAGGCGCAGTTGCTGGCAATGATCCGGTTGAAGGCACGGGTC
>RGDT01000108.1 GCA_009918525.1 Planctomycetia bacterium | reverse complement strand
GCACCCCGACGGCCGAAGGGAACAATGGCCGCGAGCATCATCCGTTCGGTTTCACGATGTGGCTAGCCGGGGCTGGCATCAAAGGAGGGATGGCGTATGGGGCGACCGACGAATTCGGCTGGCACGCTGTGGAGAAGAAAGTACACGTACACGACCTGCACGCCACAATCTTGCACCTGATGGGCCTCGACCACACTAAGCTGACCTACCGTTTCGGCGGACGCGATTATCGCTTGACCGATGTACATGGCAACGTCGTTGAAGATATTTTGGCATCACAGCCGGAAACGTAAGTGACGGGGCATCCGGGGGCAAACCCCGTCTGTAGAACCGCCTTGACCATTTCGCCTTATTCGGAGTACACTCCTTCCGCGCGGAGGGAATCGCATGATCAGCGGCCTGAAATCGTATATGTCAGAAATGTGGGAATACCGCTACTTCTGGACACAACTCGTTCGCAGCGACCTCCAAAAACGCTATCGCCGATCTATCCTCGGACTTGGTTGGTCGCTTCTGCAACCGCTGGCAATGACAGCTGTACTCTCTTTGGTCTATTCTCGCGTCTTGAAAATGGATTTCGGATCGTTCGCGCCGATGTTGTTGACTGGCTTGGCGTTCTGGGGACTGATCCAATCCTCCTCTGTTCAAGGATGCGGATGCTTTATAGCGGCCGAACCGTTCATCCGACAGCAGCCATTACCGACTGTGATTTTCTCATTGCGGATCGTGCTAACGTCGGGTTTTCACTTTCTGATCGCGTTAACGCTCGCTGTCTTAATGGCCGGTACCAATCTCGGAGGGGTGTCCCCTGCATTAATAACGCTCATCCCGAGCCTGCTGCTGCTTTTTGTTTTCGCGTGGTCTCTAGCGACCATCTTGGCCTACTGCCACGTATATTTTCCTGACACTCAACATCTGGCCGAAGTCGCGCTCCAAGTGTTCATGTATTTGACCCCCATCGTCTATCCGCCGAGTCTGTTGGAACAAAACGGCCTGTGGTTTTTGTTGGAATTCAACCCACTGGCTTTGATCCTTCAACTGATTCGCGATCCGATTCTCGCGGGCCATTGCCCGACACTGTGGGCCTATGCCAAAGTAGGTATTTTCGTGATACCACTGGGAGCGTTGGCAATCATGACTGTCGCAAAACTGGAACGGCGTTTGATCTTCGCGATGTGACCACCGAGGACCGATCATGGCCCGCGTTTCTTTGCGCGATGTTCATCTCACTTTCACCCTTCGCAAACGTGGCAGCACGTCTATCAAGGACAGCGTTCTGCGAGCGTTAAGCGGACGACCCGCGCCCAAAGCTCCGACGGTCGAAGCCATTCGTGGGCTTGACCTAGAAATGCGCGACGGCGACCGTTTGGGCATCATCGGTCACAACGGAGCAGGGAAGTCATCCCTGTTGCGCCTGCTGGCCGGGGTCTACCGTCCGACAAGCGGTAAACGAATCGTCGAAGGGCGTATCAGTAGCTTATTTGAGCTTCATTTAGGCTTCGATGAAGACGCCAACGGTTGGGAGAACATTCGTTACCGGGGTTATCTTCTCAAAGAAACGCCCGCAAGTCTGGATAACAAGATAGCAGAGATCGCCGAATTTACCGAATTAGGTGATGCGCTGGATCGCCCAATTCGGTACTATTCGGCGGGAATGCTGGTGCGTCTGGCTTTTGCTATCTCGACAGCGATCGAGCCGGAGGTTCTACTCGTCGATGAAGTGCTGGCGGCCGGTGACATGGCGTTTATGGAAAAGGCACAGCAACGAATGAATCAACTGATGGATCGGGCGTCCGTGATGGTGCTGGTCAGCCATTCGCTCAAGACCGTGGAGCAGGTCTGTAATCGAGTGTTGTGGATGGACCACGGCCAGGCCAAGTTGATCGGCGAACCGAGTACCGTGGTGGAATCGTATCGCAATTTTATGAAAGCCAAGGCAATGAAAGCGGCCTGACTCTGACAGAATTGCGACGGAATGACACAGAGCCGGAAGCAATGGCGAGCAGGGTGTGTCAACGCACCGGATGAATCGGTGCGTTGACACACTCCGCTCGCCCACTTCTGTGCTTTTGCGTATAGTTTGGCATAGAGACTCACCCGTTGCCTCAGAGCGTGCCAGCGATGACGCTAGCCGAGTTGCAAAAGATATTGCGGAAGACCGACCCCGCCGCGGTACTTGTGTCGCCACGCATTCTTGAACGCGTCATTCGCGAAGAGTGCCGCTTGCCTAGTCTGGTATGGTCGTTACCCCACAACAAAAGCTTCGTTTGCGACCGACAAGTATTGTTCCGGCACGCCGAACAAGCCGATCTCGAACTGGAAACCGATCAACTACTCCCCGATACCGTTATTCTGCTCACTCGACCTGATGCCGAAGAACTGAGTAATCTCGAACGTAAACACGTCCTACTCAAATACTGGCGACGACTATTTCACTCCCGCGTTCATCTCGCTTTCGGCGTGCTTCCCGAGTTGGGGCCTCTCGCCGATGATGGCTTACGCGAACGTCTTGCCTGCATCGGCCAGACACAGTTCGAAGAGATAAGCCAAGTGCTTATTGAAGATCGCTTTCTACCAGCCGAAGCGGACGCTCGCCACACTTATATCGAGTTTGCTGCGACCTATCTCGAACTATTGTATTTTGCTCCAGGCTTGTTGCCCAACACCTTTCCAGGCATCAAAGATTCGGCCGCGATTGAACGGTACCTTGGTCGAGATGTCGATGCATCGGGATTGTTCGCGTCCACTCGGCTCCAGGGCGCACCGGACCCGTCGAGCATCCGCGAAGTGCGAACCGACGAATCCCAAGAAGCGTTCTGGACTCTCGTACGCTGTGCCCAGGCAGCGACCCTCGAAGATAACCGCGTCAAGTCGGCCATTCTTCGGATGAAAGCCTCCCGCATCGCTCCCGCCGCCCTATCTTTACCGACACGCCAAGAAGCCGAGAGCGATATCACCGTCGTGGCCAATCGACTCGCCAGCGCCTTGCAACTTGACGAGCGGGAGAAAGAAGACTGGACGCGGCAAATGATTCTATTGCTCGACAAGGCCGATCAGGGGGTCTTGCCCGTCGAGCAACGCTTGCTCGATGACTTCCAGCAAGTGTGCCGCGATCACGAGCGCGACATTTACACGCTCGATCCGTTGGAATATGTTGTTTCATGGGGCCGACGACCCTTGAAACGCCCCTTGCCCAGCCAGAAACTCGTACGCATCGTACGTCATATGGCCCGGGCCGTGGGGCGACTCGACGAGGTGCGTTTGTCCGATACCGATCGCGGGCGATTGTCCCGACTCATGAACCACGCCCTGGCTAATCTTACGCATCAACTCCACTCGCGTTTACGGCCCGTGTTGACGACGGCGATGGAAGACGTCGGGCTAAAACCGACCGATCCCGTAGAACGCGTGGCATTCGACAAAATGGTAGCGGAACTGTTGGATCGTATTACGAATTACGGGTTCCTAACATTCGGCGAGTTACGCGACACTATCAGCCGGAACCAATTGAAATGTCCCGACCTGACCGAACCCGAAGACTTTCTGCGTGGCGACCCCCTTTTGCGGTTGGACACGCGATTAGCATCCTTACTCGACGGCGTCTATCGTCGGGGTGAATTTTACGTTCGTTGGTTAGAGCGTGGCACGTCGTTGTTATTTGGTACCCTTAGCGGTCGGATATTTACGCGATTTTTGTTGATGCCGCTCGTGTTGGCATGGGTGGCGGTGTATCTATTGGGATTTATGTTGTCGATGGTGCCGGCGTCGTGGTCGCAGCGGTTGCATTGGACCGCCGGCGTCATGATGGGACCGGTTCATGAATGGGCTGAACAGGAGAAACGCAAGCAATCGCTTGAACAAGCGCAGGCTGCTCTCCGCGAGGAGTCATCCCATCCAACCGAGCCGCAGACACCCGCTCAGCCAGCGGAGGAATCCCTTGAAGGTGCGAAGCAGCCACCGCCTACCCCAGAACCGAACCAAACCGAGCAGGCCCGGCTGAGTACATCGTCGGCCCATGGTCCGTCGCACTGGGGCTGGCACGTCGGATTGGTCTTGGCGTCCGCTACTTTCACCCTGGCATTGCTTGAGAATGAACGGTTCCGGAGGCGTTGCCTGATAGCCGCCCTGGCAACGGCTCAGGGTATACGTCGATTGGTGTGGGATGTGCCCTTAGCGATGGTGCCGTTGGAAACGATCCAACGGGCGATAGCCGGGTGGCCTTTTCAGCTCTTCTACTGGGCGGTATTCAAGCCGTTGATAGTGCTTGCGATTCTCGCATGGTTTTTCCCGCTGTGGTTTACTCGCTGGTACATCGTGTTTGCAGCCTATGTGTTGGCAGCGTTGTTGGTCAATTCGCGATTCGGCAAGACATCGAGCGAGGCAATCCGTGATGCGCTGATGAATGTGGCCCTACTGATCCGCTCCGGGTTGCTGCCCGGCCTTGTGCGGTTAATCGTACAAGTGTTTAAGCAGGTGGTCGAGTTAATCGAACTGACGTTTTATCGCATTGATGAATGGTTGCGATTCAGCAGTGGTGACGGCACTATCTCTCTTGTTATTCGCACCGTGTTGGGAATCATCTGGCAGCCCGTTTCCGTTGTGGTGCGGTTTTTTATGCTCGTCCTGATCGAGCCGATGCTTAATCCGCTGAAATTGCCTATCACGTTTCTGGCTGCCAAGTTGTACTATGCGTTAGGGCCGGCGTTTGGATTATTGCCCAGTCTTATTCATCCACCTTATGCGGAATACATCGGTACTTTCTCGGCTTATCTGATCGCGTTGGGAATCGTCAATCTATTGCCGAGTGTGGGCGGATTTCTTGGCTGGGAAATGCGTGAAAATTGGGGCTTGTATCGTTCAAATCGTAGCAAAAATCTCGGTCCTTTGGCCGTCGGTGCACATGGAGAGACGGTTCGCGGATTATTGCAACCGGGTTTTCATTCTGGAACCGTACCTGCGTTATATGCTCGTTTGCGGTTGGCCGAGCGAAACGCAACGCGAACGCGCAACTGGTCGCGGGTACGAATCTATCGCCATGAAATCGAACACGTCTGCGCGTTGTTGAAACAATTTGTCGAACGTGAAATGCTGGCGTTGTTGCGTACGAGTCCCTCTTGGGCCTCCACTCCAGTCGAGGCAGGGGATGTTTCCTTAGCGACAAACCGTTTCACGGTATCCTTGTTACATCCCGAACACACCTCGCGGCCCGTGCGTCTGGAAATCCAACACCATCACGGCCGATTGACAGCACGGATTCGTGATGCGGGTTGGTTGAACGAACTATCGCCGGCACAGTTACCGGCATTCAAAACATGTCTAGCCGGATTCTACAAGCGTTGTGATGTGGATTTGGTGCGAGAACAGGTCGTCTCATCGCTAACAGAACCACCAGCATCGTTGGAGTTTGCGTCGGGTGCGATCTTCGTGCGAACGGGACTGTATGCTGAGCCTAGACGCTACATCCTCAACGCGGACGATAGTGCCAGTCGTTCGGCACTCAACGGCATGGTATTCGCGTGGATGCCGATTGCATGGACACAATGGGTGCAGTACTGGCGCGACGACATCAGAAACCACACGCCCAAGGATCTGGACGCGATTGGTGAGAAACTATTATCCTCTATCCATCTGCGACCCGACTAACCTGTTTCGTGAACGAAGGAAGATTTTCAGGACGAATGATGCTGCGTTTTCTTGGTTGACCAACCAGAACAGGAGAAACGGTATGTCTGAGGAATTCGATAGGCGGAATTTAATGAACACCGGGGTCGTCGCCGGAGGGTTGCTCCTCCTGGGCGGTCTGGAATCGGCTCGGGCTGCGGAAGGCGATGCACCCTTAGCTGGTGAATGGTTCAATAGCGGCAAACTCGATCAGCCATGTGCCATTTTCCAGCATGGGCGTATCCTGCTGCTCGTCAACGAGAAGGGCGATATCGGGAGTGGCCGTCTCTCGGCAGCCAACGAATTCACGATCCTGAAAGGATGGTCGGAAGGACTGGTGGGCCGAATTATCGAACGGGGAAAGGTGATCGCGTGGAAAGGCGGCGGGTTTTGGAGGCGGGCCTAAGCGTAGGGTGTTAGGATGCGAGGTCCGAATAGACGAGACACGAGCGGCCAGAGATACCCATTGACAAGAATGAACGGGCATCTCCGGCACCCAACGGGGTTCACACGCTTGCGGGCACTTCAAACCCCTTGCGATACGCTCGCCCCATCAAAGCGTTGGCTTCTTCGTCGCCGACAATCGCTTCCTTGGTTGGGTCGAACTTGATTGTTCGCCCTGTTCGATGCGCGATATTACCCAGATGGCACAATCTCGTACTCTTGTGGCCTTCTTCAATCGGTGCGTTGGGTAACTTCGCGGTCTTGATGCAGTCGATGAAATTACGCACGTGCAATAAATCGCCCGAGGTCGGCTTAACGGCCTTTTCCTCGCCCTGTTCGATGTGCCAACCTTTGTCGTCCACCACCAGCGTACCCTTTTCCCCGATGAGTTCGACACCAAAACCTTGATTGCGAACGCCCGTTTTGGCCCAGATGCGATGTTCCCAAACAACCGTAGTTTTGTCAAAGTCGTATGTCACGGTTTGCGTGTCTGGTGTTTGACGGTCGTCGTCAAAGAAAAACACTCCACCCGCCGAAGATATTTTCCGAGGCGCATCGAGAGCCAATAACCACCGGACAAGATCCAAGCCATGGATACCGTTGTTACCGATTTCGCCCGTGCCGTAATCCCAGTTCCAATGCCATTCGTAGTGGAAACGATTGCGGTTAAATGGACGCAACGCAGCCGGGCCGGTCCACAAATCGTAATCGACCTTGTCGGGTACCGCCTCATCTTTTTTCTTCCCGATGGTTTTGCGATTACCGGCAATCCAGGTTCGAGCGAACGGCACCTTACCAAGTTTTCCCGATTGCACATAGGCGGCCGCTTCGGCCAGGTAGGCAGCACTACGACGCTGGGTGCCGACCTGTACTACTTTCTTGTATTTCTCCGCGGCCTCGACCATACGTCGGCCTTCGACGATGTTATGGCTCAGTGGTTTTTCGGTGTAAACGTGCTTCCCCGACTGCAAAGCCCAAATGGTGCCCAACGCGTGCCAGTGATCGGGAGTCGCGTTGGCGACGGCGTCGATCGTGCGATCTTCAAAAACCTTGCGCATGTCTTGCACAATCGCGGGCTTGTGCGTGTGTTTTTCTGGTAATTGCTTGAGCATGGCCGGGATGAGATTCAGATCGGGATCACAGATTGCAGCGATTTCAACGTCGGGCAATTGAGTGAAAAGGCCCATAAGACTTTTCCCGCGGATGCGAGTACCGAGGATGGCAACCCGAACCTTGTCGGAGGGTCTGTCGGCCGCCCGGGCGGCAGTCAACGCGCTTAGTCCAAGTGCTGTGGCAGATAGGAGAACGGAACGACGATCGGTGTGCATGTCGGCTCCATAAATTCATAGGATGCAGAACATTTTAGGCGATTGTGTGGCAAGTGGGGAGAGTGAAGCTCTCTCTGCGGCATGCTACCTCGGCGAAACTGCGTTCTCGCGTACCGCTTTTCGCCAGAGAGTCTTGCCCGATTCCAGATCAACCGCATAGAGCTCGTGACGGCGACCCGCTTTGCCTTCCACCAATACCCGTGCCGAACGAGTTGCCAGCCCAAATGCCCGCGATCCAAGCACGGTCGCCTGCACCGTCCCCGGCACGAACGGCACTCGCGCCACTCGCTGTCCGTCCAGGGCCGAATGCACCTGCCATGCGGAGCCTGTGCCATCGGTGGCATTCTCGAACGTCCCCGCATCGCGAACCCAGACGTGCAGCCCTTCCAATCCTGGTAAGAGCATGGGCCGAACGCCTTCGATTAATTCTTGAGCACGAGCCTCCTTACCGGTTGTCTCGCTCCACACATGCAAAACCAATTTGGAGCGCCGACGAAACAAGGACATCGGCCCCGCCTCTTCTTCAACGACGGCGTGCACCGAACCGGCAATCGAACGATGCCAGCGAACCGGCAGTTTTTCGAGCATGCGTGGAATGGTGCTCGAAATGTTGGGATTGTCCTTCATTTTGGTGACGCGAGCATGAACCAAGTCGATACTCGATGTACCACCCGCACTACGGCCCAATGGGGCGCGAGCCTGCCAGGATAGACAGAGCGTACGTTTTTCCAGTGTCCAGTTACACCGCAGCGACGAAGCGTCGGCCCACGCGGGGATTTCCACCGGATCGGAACGGAACACACGGTCACCCCTCCCCGTGAGGTCAAGTCCCACAACGAGGAGCGAACCACGCGACACCGATAGAGCTATTAATTGATCCCCAGCAGCCAGTACCGGCCAAGTCGCTTCTCGACTTTTCCAGCGACTCAACCCCGTTTCCAGATCTACAGCCTCGACACCGTCTTCGACGGCCACAAATGCGGTGCGTCCAGTCGAATCAAGAACACCGCCGGGAAAAGCCGAACCGGCCCAAGCCGACAACGAAAAGGATACGCTTACAACCAGCACAATTGGCAGAATGAGCCATTTCATGTGACGCCTCGGAGTTGTCCAGGCAAGGAGTGCAGCAGAATATCGGCCGGGAGGTCTTGCCTCGCATAGGGAAACGGATCGCCTTTTCCTTGCGGAACCGACCCTGGATCGGTACAACTAACCTAGGCGGTGTGGATCGCCGGATCGGACGGGGTGGAAGTGGGCGAGCGGGGTGTCAACGCCCCGATTTTGTTACATGAAGAAAGGCGTACCTGTCTCGCCGGGGGTGGCGGTCGCCTTGGCTCACTGTGTGGGCGAGGTCTTGACCCACCACGAACCTTATACCCTAGACTCGGCCGGTACGTCCGGGGAACTCGGACGCCTGGAACGGGCCCTGGCTGCCGTTGCTCGCGAACTCGATGACACGATCACTCGCGTCAGCAAACAAATTGGCGAAGAGGAAGCGGCTATTTTTCGCGCCCATCGGCAACTTCTGCGCGATCCTAGCCTTCATAGCAAAGTGATGGAGCGTATCCGCGAACATCGCGTCGATGCCGCTTCGGCCCTACAACAGACGTTGCAAGAATACGTCAACCTATTCCGACGTTTCGAGGATTCGTATTTCCACGACCGACTTACCGATCTGCGCGACGTGATCGGCCGCGTTGTAGCCCGACTCGCACAGGATTCGACTCAACAACCGCCCAGGTTTAAGGAACCGGTCATCCTCGTTGCCTCGGAAGTGTTGCCCTCTGCGGCGGCGATGATCGATAAACGCTGGGTGGCCGGCATCCTTACCGAAGCGGGAGCCGCCACCGGCCACGCCGCCATTTTGGCCCGAGCCTTGGGTATCCCGGCCGTCAGTGGTCTACGCGGTTTGCTGCGTGAGGTTAAAGATGGCGACGTAATTGCGATCGACGGTCGCGAAGGTCACGTTTACCTCAATCCCGGTCCCGAAGTGGAGGCGGCTTATCGCAAACTGCAGCGCGAATATGCCGCCGAATACGGCCGATTATTCGAGAACCGCGATGTGGAGGCGATCAGCCCCGACGGCACGCGCGTCGAACTGTTGGCGAACGTCAGCGGGCCCGCTGATGCACGCATGGCCACAGCGGCGGGAGCGGTTGGGGTAGGTCTGTATCGCACGGAATATCTGTTTTTGACGCACCCGACCGTTCCCGACGAGGAAGACCAACTCGCAGCCTACCGCGATGTGATCGAGGCAACACCTTCCAAACGAGTGACGATCCGCACCCTGGACCTGGGTGGCGACAAGCAAGTGCCGTATCTTGGCGTTCGCCGTGAGGCGAACCCCTTCATGGGCTTCCGCTCGATTCGTCTGAGCAGTGCGCATCCCGAATTCTTCCAGGCTCAGTTGCGAGCCATTCTCCGAGCGGGTCTGGTCGGTGAAGTCAGCGTAATGTTTCCGATGATCTCGTTGTTGGAAGAGGTGCACCGGATCAAGAAAGTCGTACAGCGCACCCGTCTTGCCCTAGAGCGGGCCGGTGTCGCTCACGGGTCGAAACTCCCTTTGGGCATCATGATCGAGGTGCCTGGAGCGGCCTTGTGCATCGACGAATTGCTCGACGAGGTCGATTTCGTCAGCATCGGTAGCAATGATCTCGTTCAGTATCTCATGGCCGCCGACCGCGACAATCCTCAAGTAGCGCACCTGTGCGAGCCGTTCAATCCGGCATTGTTGCGTTTGTTATCGCACGTGATTCGCAGTTGTAACCGGCGCGGCAAACCGGTCACGCTCTGCGGTGAGATGGCAGGCTGGCCGCGCTGTTTTTTGCCGTTATTCGGCATGGGGCTACGACGGTTGAGTATGAGTCCCGCCGCAGTGCCGACGATCAAAGAAATCATTCGACGCACCCCTCTAGCGGTGGCCGAACAGATCGCCAACAAGGTGTTGGAAATGAAAACGACAGGAGAGATTCGCGGTTATCTCACCAAGCGTATTCAAGATATTTGGCCGAACGTCACCTTGATGGATATGCGGCGGTGAACGTCAACGAATTTCGCCGAATCGCCCCAGGGCTGTTGACGGCAGAACGGTTCGCGTCCCGAGTGCCGTTGGAGTATCGTCAGGGCTTGCAAACGCTGCCATGGGAACGCTTTCAAGGACGGCTAGTGGCGACGCGACAGATGCGGACGCTGGAATCATGGTCGGTATTCACGGACGACCGCGAGTTGTTATCTCTGAAACTCGAAGACGATAGGGTTCACATCGTACGCGGTATTGAAAGCTACACTCATCAACCGCACGATACGCCGGAGGGGATTCAGACACGTGAGTCATCGTGTTGGCAACTTGAGTTGATCGCGTCCATGCCTTTGACGACGCCCAACCTGGAACGCGAATTGATGCTCGGCCTGCAACGAGCGGTTTGGGGAGCGCGATTGCCGCTGACTCCTGAGGAGTCACCGCACCCGTTGTTCAGTTTTGGCCTCCTGGCTTATGGTGTGGCCGATACCACGCCAGGCCGTCGCGTCGAAACATGGCTGCGAATGTTACGCCCGACACCACAAGCGCTGGCCGCTGCCTGGAAGGGGGCGAGCGGGTTTGTAGGCGAGCAGGGCCTGTCAATGCCCCAGTTGTCGCTTAGAAACAACAACCGGGGCATTGACAGGCCCCGCTCGCCCACAAACCCGCTCGCCCCTCTCGACCCGTATTCGCCAAACGGCTGTCTGTTGGCGGCGATGCGTCAAGTGTTCGACGATGTTTCACTCTCACCGTGGACGGATTTCATCCCGCTTCTGCTAGATGCAGCCGAGAGTCTGTTTCCGCCGGGTGATGTGGCCGAGTGGCTCGCGTCGCTGTTGTTGCTGGTAACACGTCATCTGACGGCTTACGATCTGCATTTATTTCATCATCGCGGCGAGAACTATCCCGACGCTTTGTTATTGGAAGAATTATTGGTTCGTCTGCTACGATGCAGCCGATTCGACACACGACGGCAGCGGGCTGCGTTGCGACAAGGCTGGCTATTGCGATGCGAATATGCAGGGCACACCGTGCCGGCAACACCGACCTCACCCGGCGAACGGATGCGAGTCTATCCCATGGGGCGGATACCAGCAGACCGAACGCGACGTTTGTTCGATGTGCCTTTGTCGATTCCATCGGAAGCGTTGCGAGCGAGCATTGAGGATTTACAAAACGGTTTTGAGGAACTCGGCGCGGCTGTCTTCCTGGATCGGCCCTACGGCGATGGGAAGCAACCGGTTGAACCCGATGCCACGCCGATTGTGGCGAGCATGGCCTACAGTCGAGCCATCGCGTTACGGCGTTGGCGAAGATTGACGGGCGAAGATCATAGCGACCTGACGCTACCTGGTTTGCCATTGACGGCGATCACGCCGGCGCGACGGCCAGCTTCGCTAAGTTTGACGGATGCGGCCCGTGTTTCGTCCGATTTTGTCTTTCGTCGCACCCTGCCCACCAGCTTACGACGATTGGGTCTAAAGGGAACATTACTTGCAAGGTCATCTCGGGGGCTGACGTTGTATGATGACCAATATCAACCGCTACAGACATGGCAGATAGACTATTCGCCCGGTTATGTTTGGCGTGATGGGTTGGAATACCCTATTTTGTGGGCGAGCGGGGTGTGTCAACGCCCCGATTT
>RGDT01000107.1 GCA_009918525.1 Planctomycetia bacterium | reverse complement strand
TCGGCGCAGGATGCGTTCGGCCGCGTCCCGGGCATTGATTATCAATCCGACCTGTTGGCCCAAAAGATAGACCGCATGGACGAGCGAAACCGCGACCGTTACCGCCAATTCCGAGCGGATCGGCTCGCCCTGCTGGTGATAGTCTGCGGCATAGAAATCGAGCAAGACCGTGATGCCCGACAGGGTGGACGGCTCTAAAACCTTGCAATGCAGCGAGCCGGTGCGAGCAGTTGCCTTCCAATGCACGCGACTGAGCGGATCACCATATTGGTATTCACGAACACCTGCGATGCGAGTGGGATCCTCAAACAGTTTATGAGTCATCCGCACATCTCCAATTGGCCGACGCGAGACGATGTCGTAACCGGTCAGAGGTACGACGCGCGGGTATACCAAGATAAATTTCGGGTCGGTGAGTATGCGAAATTGGCGGTGCATGCCGAACAGATCACCCGATTCGAGTACAACGGGGCCAATCTGATGAAATCCGCGTTCTAGACATACTATGGTGTACTTCAAGAGAATCTCGCCGTCCGCCCGAATCGACTCGATGGCGAGTCGTCGGCCCTTGACTTCCAATTTCGGGAAGCGTCGGTCGGTGGAGCCGCCTGGAAGAGCGTCCTCGATCAGCACCCAGGAGACCGGCATCGTGCCTTCGTTGCGGATGACGACGCGAACAACAACCCGTTCGCCGATTTCCAGGGCGAGACCGTCATGGTCGGTTGTTTCATCCCGAGATCCGGCACACTTTAAGATTCTCACCGCCGAGAGCGAGTCTACACCAGCCCTAGCCAACCAACGCGCGGCAAGCAACAACCCTCCCAAGACGTAACCGGCATACACGAGCAGGCTCGATTCGATGGCCCAGCCAGCGAGAAGAAGAATCACAACTCCAAAGAACCAGCGTACCATGAACCGGACCTATCTTGACCTGACATTATGAGCGGTTCAGTCGTCGAAATGATCCGACGTGTCTCGGTTGGCCGGAACCGGAACGCTCACTTCACTGACAAGCTCGTGCAGTAAACTAGCCGCCGTTACTTTTCGTAGCCTACTCTCAGGACGCAGTATCAAGCGATGAGCTAACACAGGCTGCACCATGCGTTTGATATCATCGGGCGTAGTGAACTTTCGACCCTGAATAGCCGCTAGGGCCTGAGCAGTCCGGAAAAGAGCGATAGAGGCACGAGGACTACCGCCAAGCTGAATATCATCGTGCATTCGAGTTGCGTGAATAATCTCCAACAAATAGCGTTTTACTTTATCATCGACGTGAACATCGCGGACGGCCTCCTGGCAGGCAATCCATTCCGCGGCGCTAACGACCGGTTGAACGTCATCGATAGGATGGCCTCGCTGCAGTCGCGACAACATTTTCGCTTCTTCGTCCAGCGACGGATATCCCAAACTCAAGCGGATCAAGAAGCGGTCGAGCTGCGCTTCGGGCAAGGGGAAAGTGCCTTCCTGATCGACGGGGTTTTGGGTCGCGATCACCAAAAATGGGGCTTTGAGTTTGTATGTTGTGCCGTCCACACTGACTCGTCGTTCGGCCATGGCCTCCAATAAGGCCGCTTGCGTTCGTGGAGTCGTGCGGTTGATTTCGTCGGCCAACAATGTTTGGGCAAAAACTGGACCGGCGCGGAACTCGAACTCGCTGGTCTTTTGATTAAAGATGCTCACACCTGTGACGTCGGTCGGCAGTAGGTCGGGAGTACATTGCAAGCGTTTAAATGTGGCACCCACACTCGATGCCAACGCTCGCGCTAGCATCGTCTTGGCTACGCCCGGAACATCCTCTAGCAGAATGTGCCCCTCGCATAAATATGCGACGAGGCACAATGTCACCTGCGACCTTTTGCCTAGGATCACCTTTTCCACATTGGCCATCACCTTTCCGGCGACGGCCTGCACGTCAACCTTGCCGCTCATGCCGGTTTCCAACGCAAGATTGGTTCCTTGGCGGCTTTCACCTCGTCCGGACGGCTACGGCTGAGAGTGTGAGGTGCTTCCTTGAGGAATGCGGCATCTTCGCCTTTGATCTTGATAAGTGTGTCGGCGAAAGCGTCGAGCGTTTCCTTGTTCTCCGTCTCGGTCGGCTCGATCATCAAAGCCTCGGGCACCACTAACGGAAAATAGACTGTTGGCGCATGGTAGCCGAAATCCAAGAGTCGCTTAGCGATTTCCATCGCGCTGATATTTTTCTCTCGACGAAGTGTGCGACAACTAGCAACGAACTCATGCATACACCGGTCGCCTTGCGGTACCTCGAACTGATCCTTGAGGCGACTTAGCAGATAATTTGCGTTGAGAACTGCCTGATCGCTGACCTCACGCAGTCCAGAAGGACCGAGCGTTCGAATGTAACAATAACCGCGTATAAGGATGCCCACGTTGCCGAAGAAACTACGGACTCGTCCGATAGATTGCGGACGATCCTCGTCAAGCGTATAGCGATCGCCTTGTCGAACAACCAGCGGCGATGGCAAATACGGTATGAGCATGTCGCGAACCGCTATAGGACCGGAGCCAGGACCACCCGCACCGTGTGGACCGGTGAAAGTCTTGTGAACGTTATAGTGCATCATGTCCGCGCCGAAATCGCCTGGGCGGGTAATACCCAAAATGGCGTTCATGTTCGCGCCGTCGAGATAGACCAATCCTCCCGCTTCATGGACCAGCTTCGTGATGGTCGCAATCTGCTTCTCGAAAAGTCCCAACGTGTTCGGGTTTGTGATCATGAAGACAGCCGTGCGATCGTCGAGCTTGGCTTTGAGATCCTCAAGATCGACATATCCTCCTTGACTCTTGATCTGTACCGCGTCGAACCCAGCGATTGCAGCACTGGCGGGATTGGTGCCGTGTGCGCTATCGGGGATCAAGACGCGCGTCCTCTTTTGGCCTTTGTCTTTGAAATAGGCCGAGGCCACCAATAAGGCCGTGAGTTCGCCCTGCGCTCCGGCAGCCGGCTGTAATGATACCCCATGCAACCCGGCAATCTCTGCCAGGTAGCTTTGCATCTCGTAGAGCAGTCCCAGAATCCCTTGACAGGTTTCGTCGTCCTGCAGCGGATGCACATCAGCTAAACCTGCGAGCGCGGCGAGGCGTTCATGCCGCTTGGGGTTGTACTTCATCGTACAACTACCTAGAGGGTAAAAGTTGGTATCGATGGACATATTCTTCGTCGAAAGATTGACGAAGTGACGTACCACATCCAATTCACCCAATTCAGGCAGAGCTGGTGGAGCGTCTGCCATAAACCGTTGCGGAATCGTCACGACGGCATCGGGAACATCAGACACCGGAAGACGCGCACAACGACGACCTGAACGAGACAGCTCAAAGATGAGGGCCGTCGATTGATTTTTTTCCATGACTTCCCTCCAATTAGGCCATCACCGCACGGACGCCATGCCGCACGGCCGATTGAAGCGACCGCGCTAGACCGTCGATTTCAGACCGCGTCCGCTTTTCGGTTACGGTCACACTGAAACAATCTTCTAGCCCTTCGTACCACCGTGCCAGAGCCAAACCCGCCAAATAGCCGTCGTCCCGAGCGTGTTCGAGCAGGGAATGCACGGGCACGGACGATTGCAAGGTGAACTCCTTGAAAAACGGACGATTAAAACGTCGCCGCATGTCGGTCATTGTCTCTATTTGTGCGACGGCATAGTGTGCCTTGTTTAAGCACAAATGCGCCGTTTCCCGCAATCCAGAAGGACCCAAGGCTGTCAAATGAACAGCCGCTTTCAGAGCCATAAGTCCTTGGTTGGTGCAAATGTTACTGGTTGCTTTCTCACGGCGAATGTGCTGCTCGCGAGTCTGAAGCGTGAGAGCGTAGGTACGGCGACCAAGTCGGTCGGTGGTCTGACCAACAACGCGACCGGGAATTTTTCGCACATACGCTTCCCGGCACGCTAATAAACCGAGGTACGGACCACCGTAGTTGAGCGGGTTGCCCAGTCCCTGACCTTCTGCGACGGCAATATCGGCCCCATAATCTCCGGGTTTTTTCAAAATGCCCAGACTGATTGGGTCAAAACTAACTACGAGGAGCGCTCCGACTGCGTGACACAGTTTTGCGACTTCCTCGACCTCTTCCAGACAGCCGAAGAAATTGGGATGCTGCAGGACGACGCATGAGGTCTGGTCGTCCAGAACTTTTCTTATGTCGTCAGGGTTGGCAAAGCCCTCTGGCGTTGGCACCTCGGTGACTTTCGGCTCAAGGTTGGCCAAATAAGTCTTTAATGTGCTGCGATAATCCGGATGCACGCTCTCGGCGACGATGACCCTGCCGTGCCGTCCAGTCACGCCTGCGGCCATCAAGACCGCTTCCGTCACGGACGTTCCGCCTTCATATAACGAGGCGTTGGCGACTTCCATGCCTGTTAATTGGCATATAAGAGTTTGGAACTCGAAGAACGCCTGAAGGCTCCCTTGGCTAGCTTCAGCCTGATAAGGCGTGTATGCGGTGTAATACTCGCTCCGCGAACATATCGCATCGACCACAGCTGGTATGAAATGGTCGTAGGCACCTCCGCCCAGAAAACACACGCTATCCGATGCGTTTCGATTGCGCGATGCCAAAGCAGTCATGTGGCGAGTGAGTTCGATCTCGCTCATCGCCGCAGGGATATCCAGAAGTCGTTTCAGGCGCAATTCGCTGGGGATCGGTGCGAAAAGTGCTTCGATACAATCGACGCCGATGGAGGCCAGCATCGCGGCCTGTTGCTCGGCCGTGTTTTGCACATAGGACAAGGCTTCACGCTCCTTTTGTCTTAGTGGCCTTCGGATTCTAGTTGATTTTGATACGCTCCGGGGGTCAGCAATCCGCTCAGTGCGTCTGCCGCGTTGCCGGTCACGCGTAACTTAAACAACCAGCCGGTTCCGTAGGGGTCGGCCGTCAGCGGCGCGGCGTCGGCGGTTAATCCGCTATTCACAGCGCACACCTCTCCGCCCACCGGAGAATAAAGATCACTGACGGCCTTGACGGTTTCGATATTGCCACAGGCCGAGCCAGCAATCGTTTTTTTACCCACGCTTGGCAATTCGATGTAGGTGATGTCGGTTAACTGGTCGGCTGCAAACTTGGTGATGCCGACTGTCACGACATCCCCTTCGAGTAAGGCCCATTCGTGAGTTTTCGTGTATCGCAGATTACCAGGAACCATGAATACATTCTCCTCAGAATCAGTATTAGGCGCGGCGGTAGAACGGAAGCAAAACGACCGTGCCCGACGTGCCGGCGTTGCCCACACTTACGTCCAAGCGCGTTCCCACAGATGCACACGCGGCAGCAACATATGCCATCGCGATCGGCTGAGCAATGGTAGGCGGAATGGTTCCGCTGGTGACTTTGCCAATTGGTTTGCCGTCCTTATGAACTACAGCTCCCTCGCGAGCCGCACGGCGTCCCTCAAGCCGAAGCCCGATCCGTCGAGCGCGAGTCACGTCTCGTTCGCGGTTTTGAATACCGTCTCGGCCGATAAAGTCACCTTTGTCGAATTTCACCGCCCAGCCCAGTCCGGCTTGAAGCGGGTCGGTTTGCTCGTCTAATTCGTGTCCGTAGAGTGGCATCGCTGCTTCGAGGCGGAGGGTATCACGCGCACCTAGTCCACACGGTACTGCACCTCGCGCTATCAACTCGTCGGCCAAACGGTTCGCGACATCGGCTCGGATTGCGACCTCGAAACCATCTTCGCCCGTGTAGCCTGTCCGACTTACGAGGCAAGGGATACCACGATAGTGCATCGGTGAGGCGAAATAATTCTTAAGCGAAGCGATATCGACATCGAACATCCCTCGCGACTGTTCGATGGCTCGCGGACCTTGGCAGGCCAGCATTGCAGTTGATTCCGTTTGATCGTCCAGCACTACATCGCGACCGGAGAGATGATCGCGCAAATGGGCGACGATCTTAGACCGATTGGAGGCATTGACGACCATTGACCAGTCATTTCCCAACCGATAGACGAGTACATCGTCGCGAATACCGCCATCCGCATTGCAAATGAGACTATAGCGAACCTGCATGTCCTTCATTGTGGCGATGTTGTTCGTGCAAACGTACTGTAGCAGTTCGACAACACCCGAACCTCTGAACGATAGCCGGCCCATGTGCGAAATATCGAAGAGTCCCGCCAACGTGCGAACGGCCTGATGTTCGTCGGTGATCGTGGAGTAACGAACGGGCAGCATCCAGCCGCCAAATTCCACGAGAGTAGCTCCCTTGGACCGATGCCAATCGTATAGTGGAGTTCGCAGACTCATAGTGGCTCGTCTCCAAGTAGAAAAGCTATTGTAGGGTAAAGCCCCACTGAGAACAGGGCGGGGCAACTATAGCCAGTTAAACCTCAAGCGTCCATTTCGTCGATGCTGACCTCAGTGGCCCGTTCCATGACAAATTTTTGACGCTGACCGGCATCTTTTCCAAGCAAGTCGGTGAAAGCGCGATCCGTTTCCAACAGTGAATCAATCTCAACCTTGAGCAACGTGCGGTTGCGAGGATCGAGCGTTGTCTCGGCCAATACCTTGGCGTCCATCTCACCCAGTCCTTTGAACCGCGACACCTCAAATTTGGCGTTCGCACGTAAACCCTTAAGGATTTGCGCCTTGTGGGCGTCATCACGCGCCCAGTACGTTTCTTTACCCACCTCAATTTTGTACAAGGGTGGTTGGGCCAGATAAACATGACCCCGGCGAATCAATTCCGGCATGTGGCGGAAAAAGAACACCAACATCAGCGTCGAGATATGCATTCCATCCGCGTCCGCATCCATAAGAAGAATGATTTTTCCATAACGCAGACCATTCGGGTCGAATTTATCTCCTGCTCCGGTACCAATTGCGCTGACAAGATCGGTCAATTCGGCGTTCGTTAACACCTTTGCCAACGATAATCCTTCACTATTGAGAATCTTTCCGCGCAAGGGTAGTACCGCTTGCGTCTTGTTGTTGCGTCCTTGCTTCGCAGAGCCACCGGCGCTGTCACCTTCGACGACGAACAGTTCCGTCTCTTCTAGTGCCGTCGATTTACAGTCGGCCAGTTTCCCAGGCAGATTCAACCGACGCGACGTCACGCTTTTGCGTTTGACTTCGTTGACTGCCTCTCGTGATGCCAACCGAGCTTTCGCCGCCAGAACAATTCGGCCAACAATCGCGTCAGCAGCCGTCATATTGGCGTTAAGCCACGCCTCCAGGCCACTGCGGACGAAGGCATCGACCGGGGCATTCATTTCCGGATTGTTCAGCCGTCCTTTGGTCTGTCCCTCGAATTGCGGTTCACGGACGAAGACGGACAGCACCCCGATCACTCCTTCACGAATGTCGTCAGCGGTGATTTCCAGGCCCTTGATTTTGACATCGTGCGTGGCGATGTAGTTACGTATTGCCTTGACAATGCCTGATTTACACCCGCTCTCGTGCGTGCCTCCGCCGCTGGTGCGAATTCCGTTGACATAACTACGGATCGAGTCGTCAGTCCCTTCCGTCCAGATCAGGGCCACCTCCATCTGTTCGCCGTCCGTTCGCGCTAAAGTGAACGGAGTAGGTGTCACCGTCGGCTTGTCGGCTTCTTTGACGAGTCGTTGCAGAAATTCAGGAATGCCGCCGGGATGGGTCAGGTCGTGCGTTTGGCCGGTTGTCTCGTCCTTGAAAATCATCTTTAAGCCGCTGTGAATGTACGCCATATCATCCAGCCGCGAGCGGATGAGTTCAGCATCAAGATTCGTCGAACGAAAAATCTCAGGGTCTGGCTCGAAATAAATGGTTGTTCCGTGTCCACGGGCGTCGCGCAGTCGCTCTAATGGGCCGGTTGGTTTGCCTCGCGCAAAACTTTGCTGAAACTCGAAACCATCGCGGCGAATGGTGGCGATGAGTTTTTTGCTCAGCGCGTTGACCACACTAGACCCGACTCCGTGCAATCCACCGGAGTACACATACCCGTTGCCCTCGCCGAACTTCCCGCCGGAGTGCAAGGTCGTCAGAATCAGTTCCAGCGTCGGTTTTTGGTGCTTGGGATGTATGCCGACTGGTATACCGCGGCCGTTATCCGACACGGTAACACTTTGGTTATCTTTGTGTAGGGTGACGATAATGGAGTCGGCATGACCGTTGAGGTATTCATCGATGCTATTATCGACGATTTCCCACACAAGGTGGTGCAATCCATGTTTGTCGGTTCCGCCGATATACATGGCCGGACGCTTTCGGACGGGTTCGAGTCCCTCCAAAACCACGATATCCGCATCGGAGTAGCTTTTGGTTTTCGCGGCAGTTGGTGTCATGGCGTCGGCAATCCTCTACAAAATAACATGATTTACCTTGCAAGACAGGTGACAGAACCATGTCAAAGTTCATCATTCGGCTCAATTGCGCGATATGTCACCCGAATCGCTCCTGATGATGACTGCATCATTGAAACAACTGTGATTGGCCTTCACTTCGGCCCACTCTCTCGGAATCCTTCTTTTCAATCGCCTCCCAATCGGCCAGGACAATCGGAGGCGGAACAATCCGAGCAAACGTCTTGCGCTTGACCGCCTCGAACCCCTTGCCGCCACGTCCGACCACCTCATAACGGCGACCGAATTCCATTATTTCGCCGTCGTTTCGCTCCACTACTAACGGCGGACGATCCTTACCCAACACGGCCGCTCCCAAGCAAACATCCTTATTATCGAGGTTGATACCGATGACGCCTTTACCGGCTCCCGCGAGGATGTTCACCTCTTCCATCGCGAAATGCAAGACACGACCATGAGCCGACGCCAGCATGAGCGACGGTTCATCAGTGACGAGCGTCACGGTTACGACCTTATCCTCCTCCGCGAGTCGAACATATCGTCGCCCGGCTTTGGTCGAAGCCGTGCGATAGGCACTCAGAGGAGTTCGCAAGACTTGGCCTTGGCTTGTAACGACTAGCACATGGGGGCCATTTTCGCCATCCGCCGGAGTGAAGCGTTCGTCACAAGTGATGGCCCCAATGATTTTCACCTGATCGGCCAAGCGGAAAAATTTGGTAATCGGATCACCGTAGCCGCTGCTGGCTGGAACATCGACCATGCGAGCGGTGTAGGCTGTTCCGTCGTCCGCGAAGAATACGACGTGGGAGGTTGTATTACCGGGCAAAACGGCTTGAACCTCATCGCCTTCACGGGTTCGTGTCGTCTCGACTGACGATAACCGCCCGACTCGTTTGATCCAGCCATCGCGGGTCAAGACGACATTAGTATTTTCGCGAACGATATAGGCTTCGGGGTCAAAGTCTACCTCATCCTCAGCGGAACCGAGTTTCGTTCGCCGTCGATCTTTACCGCCGTATTTGTCGGAGACGGCAGCGAGTTCGTCCTTAACAACGCTCCAGAGCTTTTGCTCCGATGCGAGAATTTCCTCAATCTCGCGTGCGCGGGCTTTCTTTTCGCGGAGTTCTTCGAGTATTTTTTTGATCTCCATCTGAGCGATGCGATAGAGCTGTGCTTCGAGGACGGCCGCAGCCTGTTCTTCGTCGATTTTGAATCGGGTGATCAACTTCTCGGAGGCGTCGGCTTTGCCCGAAGATTCGCGAATAATCTTGATGGCTTCGTCCAGGGCGTTAAAGATGATGCGGAAACCTTCGAGAATGTGAATGCGTCGGCGTAGAACATCCAACTCGTACTGAAAACGGCGTCTGACTGTCTCCAGGCGGAAATCGAGGTAATAACGTAAGACCTCTTTCAGCCCCAATCGCCGGGGGCGCACTACCTCTTCACCGGCGTTGTTTTTGTCGGGTACTAGACAAGTGAGATTGACGGGGAAAGTATCCTGTAAAGGGGTGTGCTTGTATAGATACGCCATCACGTGATTCGCGTCGGTTCCCTTCTTGACCTCCAGGGCGATACGCATGCCTTCTTTTTCGTTCGTTTCGTTTACCAACCCTATCAACTGTGGTAGTCGGCGATCAGCAATAATCGTTCCGATCAACTCCTCTAGTTTACCTTTATCCACACCATAAGGGATGGAAGTGACAATGATGTATTCCTTGCCCCCGTTCTTTTCCTCTTGCCACTCAGCCTGAATTTTGATGGTTCCGTGACCTTCTTCGTAGATACGACGTAGAGAAGCACGTTCGGTGACAACCTTGCCACCGAGCGGAAAGTCTGGCCCTTTCAGTTTTTCCATCAACTGAGCAGTCGTCGCCTCCGGATTATCAATTAACATGATCGCGGCTCGGCAAGTCTCGCCGAGATTGTGGGGCGGAATGTTCGTTGCCAATCCCACAGCGATTCCCGACGAACCATTAACGAGCAAGTGCGGAAACTGGGCAGGCAGAACAACTGGTTCTTCGCGGGTGTTGTCGTAGTTCGGACGCATAAGCACAGTTTTTTGCGTCAATTCGCCCATCAGAGCTTCGCCGAGTGCAGTTAATCGCGCCTCGGTGTAACGGTCGGCCGCGGGTGGATCGCCGTCCACACTGCCGAAATTACCCTGACCCAACACCAACGGCACCCGCATGACCCATGACTGGGCCATCCGTACCAAGGCTTCATATGCGGCAAGCGGACCATGCGGATGATAGTTGCCTATCACGTCGCCGCAGATTTTCGCGCATTTACGTGGGCGGGAGTCCGGAGTCAGGCGAAGGTCGTGATACATCGAAAACAGGATACGGCGTTGAACGGGTTTCAAGCCGTCACGGACATCCGGCAGCGCACGGGAGGTGATAACGGACATAGCATAAGTCAGGTAGCGTTCTTCCGTCTCTTGGCGCAAAGAAACCGGCGTAATGGTCTCCGCCACGAGTAACCCTCCTGCGGGGAAAATCGCGATCAACACGAAGGAATTATAACCCATCATGACGGGTGAATGACAATGGACATCCAGTGTCCTGTCGGTTCACACCAGATCATACTTTCTCATTATACTGTATTTATGTTCAAAATTCAAGAGGGGATTCAAGGCAAGCTCAATGATAAAAAAAAGAGGTCGGATCAGCGATCCTACCCCTTTGATTGATTTCACGACTTACCTTATCACTTTACCGGTGGATACGCTTTCGCTGCCGCAACTAGTTGTCGGTCGAAATCGTCGGGCACACGCTGAAAACCGCTGATACGCATCACTTTTAAGAGTTCACGGCCCTTGTCAGTTCGACTGGCGGCAAGCATGCCATCAATGAACTTTGTCAGAATTTCATTGTTGAGAATCCCATCCACGGAAGCAATGAGGGCACAGGGTAGAGGTTCGCTCGACAGTAGCGGACGAATCTTCCCGGCTCGTTCGGGGTTCTCACTCTGATAGGCGGTCCAGTCGGCACCATCTATCAAAGTTGCCGGACACCCCCCATTAGACAACTGATTCATTGCTTCTTCGGGTGTGGAAATCCGACGAATTGCTGAAAAATACGAGGACGGTTTTACACCGGGTTTAACGCAACGACGTTCGAGGAACATCCAACAATGTTCACGCGTACGACTCGGGACCGTAACTGCTTTACCACGTAGATCGGATACCTCGCGATAGGTTGATGCGGTACGAACCAGCAGATGAGCGCTCACCGTTGGGACACCATTTACAGCGATGAACAACGGCTTCAGCTTGGGATATTGCGCTTTCGCCCAAGCAAACTCCGTCCCGTGGAACACCGCCAAGTGAATTTTACCTTCATTCAGATCTTTCGCTAATTCGAGGGCAGCACCGCCGGCAACTAGCTTGCTCTCAACACGAAGTTCATCTTCGAGTAAGGCTTTGAATGGTTGCATCGCAAACAGCACAAAACCGGCGGGTATTTCGCGGAACAGTGATCCCACGAGGCCTAACTTCACCGGGTTGGGTATAGCCGGTGCTCGACCCAACGTCCGTCCGTTGACCAGGGCCGTCATTCCTAGCATACAAAACATTCGCCGAGATAACGACTCGCCTCTCAAAATCATATGGATCTACCCTCCGTAAAACGGCTGTCGTTGACATTTACTTCTTTTCGCGACTTTTGATAACTCGTTCGGCTTCGCGTCGGTACTGCTCCACGTCGTTTGTCGGGGAGGAAGCGTCATCAAAACGAGCGCAGAAACCCCCGACCGTGACCCGCTCTAATTGAGCAAGAGACAGTAGCACATCGAGACGGGCGCGGTTAATATCGACGCGACA
>RGDT01000106.1 GCA_009918525.1 Planctomycetia bacterium | reverse complement strand
ATGAGGGTAAAACCGCGAGTCATCGAACGGTCACGCAATGGAGAGATGACCATAACACGCCCCAATGAAAACGAAAAGTAATGCAGATAAGACACTTGGAACGGAAGAGCGAGAGGGTTAAGCTCAGACCCCAGGAAGTTGTCAGTTGCCTGACTGGGGAAGCATCATAAATAATCTAGCTCATGCTCTCGCTACTAATAAAAATTTCTACACAAAAAAGTTCTGAGTGCAAGTAATTTTTTTGGTTTTCCCGACAATTATTGTCAGGCTACTACATTAGTGCACAAAAAATCACAACGCTAACCTGTGCGGTCATCAGCTCCCTTTATGCCACCCAAGAACGATAGAAACAGAAACGACGTAGAAGCGTGCCACACATGGGCCACACCCTATGGCGACATAGGCACCGAAGTAAGTACGCAGAGACAGATGGTCACATCGGCATCCTCCAGAGCTCGGGTAGATGCCATCCACGATGAATTAACCGTCCAATACGTTACCCAGAGGCCATCTGCAAAGGGACATCTATCACTGGAAAATTAGGCTGCGCGTTTGCGGTCCCATTCCTGGCGGACTCGGCTCAGACCGTACGCCACGAGTTCAAATTCGCGAGATAGTCGGCGTAAAATCGGGGATTGTTCATCGTCAAAGGTGCTGGCAATGAAGTACGACTTTTTGCCCTGTTCGCAGTAATCAATGAATTGATCACGAGATACGGCATTTCGCAATCGTCGTAGCATTTCGGGATAGAGCCCCGTCCAAAAAAGCGTGAAGTCGCCGATGTGACGATGCACTTCCCGGCGGGTTCGACCTTCAGGCGGCATGGCCTCTGCCTCGAGTACCATTTCGGCAACTTCTTCGAGACGTCTTCCATGAAGATGGCTCAGGCGAAAAACTGCATCCATGGAGATAAACCGCGAAAGGAGGTCAGACAGATAATCGGTGAGCGGAGGATCGGCCAATCCCAGAGCCTCGATAAAAGTTTGTTCCGTTATACCGGTGAATAATCGGCGGAGCGGATGATCGACTGGAGGAGTCCACATGGGTTACACCTCGCATTCTCCTGAAATGTGTGGCAGCCCGAATGTGGTCTGCCATCTGATATTTTAAGATGTGGCAGGTAGAAATCAACCGGAAGTGATGGGAGTACGCCCTATCACTATCTTGGCATTTTTACCGATCGGTGATCAGGGCTAAACCCCACATTCCAAATCCGTGGGTGCTTTCGTAGGGCCGTGTGGTAAAGCACTCATTTGGTGGTATGAGTTTCCGCACGACCGCTATATTTCTCATCGAGCGGAGACATACCTTTGGAAATAGAAACCGTTCCTCTAGGGCGAACAGTCTCATTTGCCATAGACTAAATCTTAGTATGGGAGGAGGCATTTCATTTGCTAGATCGTATTGTTACGGGCGATTGCTTGAGACATTTAGCGACACTTCCCGACGGAAGTGTTGATCTCGCTTTCGCCGATCCACCTTTTAACATTGGTTACGAATACGATGTATACAACGATCGTCAGGGGCGTGCCGATTATCTCGCCTGGACCGATCGTTGGCTTGCTGCCGTGAGTCGGGTACTGAAGTCTGACGGCTCAATGTATGTCGCCATCGGCGATGAGTACGCTGCCGAGATGAAGGTCCGACTGGACGCACTAGGACTGACAATGCGCAACTGGATTGTCTGGCACTACACTTTCGGAGTGGCCTGCAAGCGGAAATTTAACCGTAGTCACGCTCATATTTTCTACTACGTGGTCAATCCCAAGAGATTCACGTTCAACGCCGATTCCGTTCGTGTGCCATCGGCAAGACAGACCACCTACGCAGACCGTCGCGCTGTTGCGGGTGGGAAACTCCCCGATGACACTTGGGTCTTACGTCCTCAGGAGGAAGACAAAGCCTTCACCCCTGAATCCGACACGTGGTATGTCTCGCGAGTATGCGGCACCTTCAGGGAGCGCACAGGACATCCTTGTCAAATGCCCGAAGCCGTCCTAGAGCGGATCATCAAAGTATCTAGTAGGCCCGGCGATGTGGTTCTCGACCCCTTTGCGGGCAGCGGTACGACATTAGCAGCAGCTAAACGTCTGGGACGACGCTGGTTGGGTATTGAGTTATCGCCAGACTACGCCAACGCGGTTCGGCAACGGCTAGACCGAATCGAGGCGACCGAATGTATCCCCTGTTCCTCGACCTGAAAAATAGACTGGTCGTCGTGGTCGGAGCTGGTCCCGTCGGCCGACGCAAAATTGCCGGTCTGCTCGCGTGCGGTGCCAGGGTGCGTGTGGTTTGCCTGGAATCCGCATCCACCCAAGGCGTCGAATGGTTGTCTGAACCATATCGAGAGTCCCACCTTACAGGTGCAACATTGGTATTCGCGGCAGCGACGACCGATGTCAGCGCCCAAGTGGTTCGCGACGCTCGCCGATTGGGCGTCTTGGTGTGCAACGCCAGCGACGGTACGGATAGCGATTTTCAAACACCGGCGGTCTTCCGCTCTGGCCCGATCACCGTGGCCGTCAGCACGAGCGGGCAGGCCCCCAGCGTGGCAGCGGCGTTACGCGACCACCTAGCGCAAACGATCGGCCCCGAGTGGATCGAAAAGGTAATCAGAGCCGGAAACGTAAGTGACGACTCGGAGCTGAAAACATAAATGACGGGCTTCTCGCTTTATTCCACTCAAGCCGTCCGACCTCCGCTGACATCAACGGCCGTATCACGGAGCATCGACGCGGCCTGCTCCGGCGGGACGGGATTGATGTAGAAGCCCGTCCCCCACTCGAAACCAGCGACACGGGTCAAACGCGGTATCACTTCAATGTGCCAGTGGTAGTGAGGCAAGGATTGAGTGTCGAATGGCGAAGTATGAATAATGTAATTATAGGCCGGTCTCTCTAAACAGATTTCCAACTTCATCAATACGGTCTTCATGACCGTTCCTAGATCGTCTACTTCGATCTTTTGAATGTTCTCGAAATGGCTATTGTGTACTTTCGGCAGGATCCACGTCTCGAACGGAAAACGTGAGGCATAGGGACAAAAGGCGATGAAGTGCGGTGTTTCCATCACGATCCGCTTGCTCGCTGATGCTTCCTGATAGATCATGTCACAATAAATGCACCGACCGCGGTAATTATAGAATTCCATAGCGCCGGTCATTTCTTCCCACACATTGATCGGAACGATCGGTGTCACGATCAACTGCGAGTGACTATGCTCTAGGGACGCGCCTGCGGCGGCTCCGACATTCTTGAAGACCATGCCGTAAACCAACCTTGGATCTTTTTTCAGATCCACGAGCCGGTCGCGATAGACCCACAAAATTTCGCGGATGTTGTCTTCGGTGAGGTTGGCCAAACTCGTTTCGTGAAAGGGACACTCAAGGATCACCTCGTGCGCCCCGATACCGTTCATGCGGTCGTAGATACCATCGCCGCGTTTGTTAAGGTCGCCCTCGATTTGTAACGCGGGGTACTTGTTCGGAACGACCCTAACTCGCCAGCCTGGTTCGTCTTGCCTTGAACCGCGAGATCGGTAAGCGATGATCTCGTGCGGCGTTTCTTTCTCGTTACCGGCACAGAACGGACAGGAACTAGACTCGGGAAACGGCTCCTGTTTTTGCGATACCGGTCGCTTGGCCCGCTCGGTCGCGATAATAACCCATCGTCCGACGATCGGATCCTTGCGCAGCTCGGGAATAGCCAATCCTTTGATCGCTCCCGCTACGCCCTTCAAATTTTCATCCATTTCGATCTCGCCATAGTGCTGGAGATTGGCGGGGAAACAGAGCCGGAGGCGTTGGCGACGGCGTGGCATCTTTTGCCGTCCCTGACGTTTCCGGCTCGGATAGTAAGGTGCGGATTAGGGGTTTCACAGGCTTTCCCCTCAATTCGCTGTTCGGTTGGCTAACTCGTTGCTCCGATCGCGACGGGTCAAATTTGATAGTCTGCGAGACCCTGTTCGCGCTTCGGACCGCGGAATCGCAAGTTCGGTTTCTCCAAGGTGACTACCGTATCAGCCGGCACACTCTGGGTTATCCAGACGTTGGACCCGATCACCGCGCCGCGTCCGATCACGGTATCCCCACCGAGAATAGTAGCATTCGCGTAGACGACTACTTCATCTTCGAGCGTCGGATGGCGTTTCATCCCACGGATAATGTTGCCTGAATGATCGCGTGGGAAAGACAGTGCGCCCAGCGTTACTCCCTGATATAACTTCACGTTACGTCCGATGTCACACGTTTCGCCGATCACGACACCGGTGCCGTGGTCGATGAAAAAGCCCGGCCCGATGCGTGCGCCTGGGTGCAAGTCGATACCCGTTTTCGCGTGGGCATATTCGGTCATCATCCGTGGCACCAGAGGCACACCGAGTAACAACATCTCATGGGCGATTCGGTACACTGTGACCGCCATAAGGCCCGGATAACAGAAGATAATTTCGTGATAACTTTTTGCAGCCGGATCACCCGCGTAGGCTGATTCAACATCCTGTTCGAGAATGGCTCGCAAATCCGGCAGGCGTTGGAGCAACTGAATGGCCTTTTGCTGTGCTAACGCCTCCAAGTCTAGGATTGGCCTCGTTTCTTCGGGCATCAACCCGTGTTCGTGGCGAAGGGCGCGTGCAATCTGAGTGATAAGTTTGTCGTGTAGCCCGTCGATCACGTCACCGACGTGGTATTCCACGTTGCCGATGTGTAGATTTTGCCGACGCCAAATACCGGGATAGAGTACGTCGAGAAAATCCTCGATGACTTCGACGACAGCATCGCGTCCAGGCAGGGGACGATGGCCTAGGTGCGTGGTGCGACTGCACTCCGTGTAAGTGGCGACGATTGACTCAGTGATTTCGGGGAGAGCTTCCTTGAGGCGGATATCTGTAGCCATGTACCCCTCGCTTTTCCAGGCTTTCCCGGATATCCCATTCTATGCAAATGTGAAGCATAGGCCAACCCTTCGTTCCATTCGGCACAGATGCTCGGTGGAAATGAGAAAAAGCCACCAGTTGTGCAATGCCCGTAGTGGGGTGGTAGGGAACAGAGCCGGAAACGTATAAAACGCCGAGTTTTGCGTTGCCGTCGCTCACGCTTCCAGCTCTGACAGCGTGGCAACAAGAACATTTTCCGCAGCCGTTGCGGGTTAGTGCGTACTAGAGCCAGAAGCGTGAGCGACGGCACCGTCACTTACGCTTTTTGCTTTTGTCCATTTTGAATTCGCTGCGCGAAAAACATTCCTACCGGGAGCGATGACGTAGCCGCCTTGGCCAACTCGACGCGGAATCCGTGACGCTCCAACGCCGCGACCAATAACGCTGATGACAGGGTGGGACGATCGCGGGGCTGTTCGATGAGCGGCGGCAAATGGTATTCCCCGCAAACCGCCTCGACACGCGACCACTCCCGCGATCCCAATAAAATAGGCCACTCCGCTCCTTCGCAGTCGAGTTTCACCAGGCGTATCTGCCCCTCGTCTCTGACCAGGTCATCGAAAGCGATCACCTCGACTGGCGTTCCCTCTTTGCGAATCTGAGCGGCCCCGGTGTTACGCGGGTCCAGCGGGTTGTGTAATCGCAGTGGAACCGACACATCCCAGACGGCCAGCTCCCGCACTTTTGCCTTGGGAAAAGGGGTGAGGTTATGGGTAAGTAACATCGCGTTCTGCGGCTGCGGTTCGCAACAGACCACGCGCCCCGCTCCACGCCTTAGCACAGCCAAAGCAAAAGAGCCGGTATGTGCTCCGACATCAATTACCACGTCCTCTGCATCAAAGCGGCACGGCAAGCGATATTCATTCTCGATCACCACATTTCGGAACAGTCGTGCATCCAGGGTGTTGGGACGCAAACGCCAATGGCGCGGCCTGTGCTGAGCCAAAAGCCAACGCCGATAGAGGTCACGAAGTACGCCCATAATGTGAGGAATGTACCCGGACGAAACCTAGCGGGAAAAGGTCAAATCGCGAGTCAGGCTCGTTTCCAGGTCCAAGCAGGCAGAAGCACAAGCAAAAGTGGCCAAGCAACTCAAATGGGAAGGAGAAAGTCTGAAGCACTGGGCGCGCTGGACGGTTTTTTGATTTCTACGACTAGGCGATAAAAATAATTTATAGAATAACCATTCTCGCAGTGTGTGTGTTAATAAGTTTCACATTGAAGAAAGAGATCACCTATTTACTGATTTCTCTTTTTCTTATTCTCTTCCATCGCGTCAGCGTAATCGTTATAATATAAAATGGCGCGGTGGAAACTGTCGCTCCCACCGCTGTATCGTTCGCGATTCGGTTCCTATTCTCTTTAAGGAGCGAGAGCTATCCGTCCTCAAGACCGTAACTTGCCGCAGCAACCGGAGCGTGGCCCACGCATCAACGAACAGATCCGGATCACACCGATCCGCCTGGTGGGGGCGGCCGGTGAACAACTGGGAGTGGTTCCGACAGCACAAGCGTTGGAAATGGCTCGCGAGGCTAACCTCGACCTAGTCGAAGTCGCTCCGCACGAGAAACCACCCGTTTGTAAGATCATCGACTACGGCAAGCTCAAGTACGAGCAGTCCCGTAAAAAGGACAAAGCCAAAGTTCACCAGCAAAAACTGAAGGAAATTCGTGTACGCCCCAAAACCGGCGATCACGACGTCGAAACCAAGGTGAACCAGGCACGGAAGTTCTTGGAACACGGTGACAAGGTTCTCGTTAATGTCTTGTTTCGTGGCCGTGAGCTTCAGCACATCGAGGAAGGGCGTCGAATTATCGACCAGATTCTCGAGAAGTTAGCCGACTTTAGCAAGCTAGAAAAAGCCGCATCGATGGAAGGTCGGCGTATGACGGCGTTGCTGGCGCCGAAGCCAGCTAAATAGCCGATCGGAAAGACTCGGGAAAAACCCCTTCCCGACCGAATGATTTCCGCTACAATATCGATTATTGAAGAAAGACTGGTCCCCGGCGTATGTGCCGGGGCTGTTCATTTGCTGACGCCGACCATGGGAGCGGGCCATGCCCAAGATGAAAACGCATAAGGGATCGCGAAAACGCTTCACGGTCACGGGCACCGGCAAGCTGATGCGAGCGATGGCGGGCAAACGCCACCTTAATAGCCACAAAACCCGAGCGGCGAAGCGCAATCTTCGCGGCACTCGTTCGGACACGGGCAATATCGCCAAGAAGTACGTCACCGCATTGGGCGGAGAGTAACCCAGCCGCACCCTGATAGATGAGAATTGACCGATGACACGAGCAAGAAGCGGCAAGACGGTCCTCCGTAGCCGCGCACGCCTTCGCAAACTGACTAAAGGCTTCTACCAAGGGCGACACCTGCTGTATCGTCAGGCGGTGGTCACCCTCCTGCGTTCGCGCGTCTTCGCTTACCGCGATCGTCGGCAGCGTAAGCGGATGATGCGCAAACTGTGGATCATTCGCATTAATGCGGCTTGTCGAGCACGCGGGATACGCTACAGCATGTTCATTTCTGGACTGCAAGGCGCTCAGGTGATGTTGAACCGCAAGAGCCTGTCGAATCTGGCGATTCATGACCCCGAGACCTTCACCAAACTGGTCGAACTTGCTCGGAAGCATGTGCCCGCCGGACTGAAATGATTTCGGCGAGTGGACAGATGCTAGCCCTGCGTTGTAGCTTAAGAAATTAGGGATCCATCCCTTTTGAGAACGTCAATCACTCGGTTGGTTGACGTTCCTTGTCTGTCACACCTGGACGCTTTCCCATGTCGGACCTTTCCGAGCTTGAATCGCGCGCCTCTGCCGAGCTTGCTGCATCTGCCGACGAAGGCGCTTTGCGCGCTTGGAATACCAAATATTTCGGCAAAGACGGTGAAATCCCCACCGCCCTCAAACGGGTCGGCTCCGTCCCGCCCGATGAACGTAAATCTTACGGCCAAAACGCCAACCGCATCAAGGAAGCGCTCTCTACGGCCTATAATGCCGCTCTTTCATCCGCTAAAGAACGCGCTCTTGAACAAAGCCTGGCTACGGAAAAACTCGATGTTTCCCTACCAGGACGCCCCACACCCCGCGGGCGATTGCATCCTTCGACACGTACGCTGAGGTTGATTTATTCCATCTTTGCCGACATGGGTTTTCAGGTTTATCGTAGCAGAGACGTTGAAGACGACGAGACAAATTTTGGTTTGCTCAATATGCCGCTGCACCATCCGGCTCGCGATATGTGGGACACGTTCCACACAACGACGCCCGGCGTCTTGCTGCGGACCCACACTTCTCCGGGACAAATTCATGTCATGCGTGAGTTATGCCCCAGCCCGATTCGTGTCATTTTGCCGGGGATGTGCTACCGCTACGAGCAAATTACGCCGCGTAGCGAAATCATGTTCCATCAGGTCGAGGGGTTGGCCGTCGGTCGCGGCATCTCAATGACTGATCTCAAAGGAACGGTAATCGCGTTCGCCCGAAGGCTATTTGGCGAGGAACGACAAATTCGCATCCGCAGTAGCTATTTCCCCTTCACGGAACCATCGATTGAAGTAGATATTGACTGGCCAAAGGAAGACCCCAACGCTGACCGATTGACCAAGGGGACGGGTTGGCTGGAAATTATGGGTGCAGGCATGGTCCATCCCACCGTTTTACGCAACGGTGGTTACAATCCGGCCGAATTTAGCGGATTCGCCTTCGGTATGGGACCGGAACGCATCACGATGCTTCGGCACGCCATCGACGATATTCGTCAGTTCTGGGCAAACGATCTTCGCTTCCTCCGACAATTCTAAGAACGGTTCACGCGGTGTCGGAATCAACGCCTCGTTCGCGCAATCGCGATGCCAGGCGTTCCGCTCGCTGGAGTTCCTGTTCAACATGTTGCCGCCCCTGATCCGCTTGTTGCTATCCTTGATCGGCCTGGTGCCGATCATCTTCCGCGTCCTCTTCGACAATCTTTCGCTTCCGCTACCCTTCCATGAAGGGGATGAAGCGTTCTCCCCTTGGCGAGCAGACATCCAGATCGGCTCGGCTCATATCGAAGCGAATGCCGAGTCACGGGCTGATGTGGCCGTTCATCTGTTCGATAGGACACAATCGACCTGCGACGCGCAAGCCATCCTAAACGCACTTTCGAGCGAACACCGCTGGGGCCACGTACCCCAGCGAACTGTGCGGGCGCTGCTCGTTGTAACCCCGCTTCCACGCCTCTAATACTGAATTATTTGGATTCTCTAGCGTTCTAGCCCAAAGGCCCATCGGAAGCCGACCACGGGATGGACAGCGTGAGAATCAAAACGATGAGGGTTAACATCTCACGATTCTTGCCACGGTCTCAAAAAGTTCGGCTAAGGTTTTGGCTTATCCGCCGAGCCTGCGACACATCGAACAAGTAACAGGAAGATGTATCAGGGGCGCATTACGACCTAACTTGCGTAAACGGGTCTTTGTACAGACTACTGGTTGTATTTCGCCATTTTCAGCGAATGTAGCCTACATCCGTTTGATGAATGATGCCTTTCCGTCGCCGTCCGAGAAGTAATCTGGGATGTGGGCAACTTCGGAATACCCGTGTTTGCGGTAGAACTGACGGATTCGCTCAAAACTCGACTGGTCGCTCGTCTCGATCAACAGCAGTCGGCCATTCATCCTCCGCACCGCATCCTCGACCGCCATCAGCATCCGAGAGCCGATCCCCTGACGGTGGCGAACGGCGTCCACGGCAATCATCAGCAACTCCCAAACCCTGTCCGTGAATTCTTTCGGACAAAAGTAGGCGATGCCTAGTAGCGTCCCGCCTTGGTCGTAGGTCAGGATTTGGTGGCCGCAACTAAACTTTGTAGCATGGTAGTTATTTAGCATTTCCTGAACGGCTCCCAACTCTTCCGTCTTGAATAGCCCGCTGTCACCAGACAAGGCGACAAGTGTTGGTGTGTCAGCCGGAACGATGAGACGGATCGAATAGTCTTCCGGTCGGGGTTCTTGATTTTCACTCACGTTAATCTCCTGCCGGGTTGTTTGGATCATTTTTGTACTCGATCACAACTTGGAGTACTACGCGAAAGCTGATCCAGGTGTTGTGGAAGTGCCAGAGGCCCGATAAGGGCAGAAAGGACGACCATGAACACGAAAGCACCGTGCACGGACTGCCGTAAACGATCACGAGCTGAACAGTGGAAACGAGGCGGCATGGCGGAGAGGTGACGAACCGACCCCGTCGCCGCCCGTAAATCGTCGGTAGGCGAACTGGCCCGCAACGGGCACAGAGGACAGCCCGCGCTCAATGATCACGGCTACCGTCTGGGCTGCGAATGGAATGGCGGAAGATCTGCTACCTCGATCGCCGTAAACCCGGCGTTGGTACGCCACGACCCCGGCCACCGGGCGGCATTTTCAAACCAAGATTTCGCCGAGCGTCCCTGTCGAGCCGCCGAACTTCTCGACTTTCAGCCCGGAGCCTTTCAGGATCGTGAGCCAGAGGTTGGACAGAGGGGTCTTGTCCGGGTAGTTGAAGTGTTCCCCGAGTTTGAACCCTGAACCGCGGCCGGTCACGATCGTCGGGCAGTTGTCCTGGGAGTGAACCGTCCGGGTGTTGCTGCCGAACACCACCGTCGTGTGGTCGAATAGGCACGTCTCTTCTGTTTCCTTCGCTGCCAGAAGGCGATCGATCAGACCGGCGAGCAGTTCCGACTACTTGCGGTCCCGCGCGTGGGCCGCGTCGAACAGCGGTCCCGGCGACGGGTGCGTCATCGCATGCGACCCGACGGCGATGCTCATGCTCCGAAAGAGGGTCTCCACTGGCTGGCGGTAGGTAATGGCCCGAGTAGAGTCGGTGCATAAGGCGGCGACGGCGAGGTCGTACATCATCTTGATTGAAATGGTCCCGATTTTTGGTCCGGGGGGAATGGAAGTTCTGGTTCTTCCAAATGCTCAGGGTGGCGAGGCGATAGTCGAGCCGCTCTGAGCACACTGTTGAGCGAACACCGCTGGGGCTACGCACCCCAACGAACTGTGCGGTCGCTGCTCGTTGTAAGCCCGCCTCCATTCTTCCAATATGACCTCCGCCTCCTTCTCACTGCTGAACAACTCGCCGTTGAGTACCTCCTCTATCAAGCGGCTGTTGAATGACTCGCTGGACGAGTTCAATCGGCTGCCCGCCGCTCTCGAAGGCTACTTCATCGAACTTCTCGACCGACATGCGGACGCTGGGCGAGACGCGGTTGCGGCGCAGCAGGAGCAGCAGGGCGTGGTGGCACTGGTACAAGTACCCTTGCATGGACTCCGACGCCGAGTATTTGCTTTTTGCCATCATCGAGAACCCCGTGTCTTTGCACGCCGCATGTCAACGATTCTCGTCGTCCGAACCCCCCTCTCACACCTGCCTCAGTTGTCCGCCCTGGATCAGCCGCTCGAACTGCTGCTCCACCCGGCTCGGCATCGTGCCGCTCCGGACCAGCATCCCCAACTCCATGTTGATCGTGAACGCCTGCTGGGTCAGGTTGGCCGACGAGAGGAACAGCCACTCGCCATCGGCCACGGCGCACTTGACGTGCAGGATGCCGACCTTGTTGTTGTCCCCGACCGGGCGGTTCTCCTTCGGCCAGAAGTAGACCGACGCGCAGGCCGCGACTTCCTGGCCCAATGCCTTGATCGTGCTGTACTCGCCTTCGCCCTCGATCTTGTCGGGCGTTTCCACGATCACCGTCAGCCGGACTCCCCGCTTCGCCGCTCGAACGAGTGCCTTGCCGACGTTCGGGATGCGGTACACGGCGAAGCTGACGAGGGTGATCCGGCTCTTGGCCGCGTCCAGCAGTTGCAGGATCGCCTGCTCGGTGCGTCGAAACGGTGCGTGGTCAGTGTCGGGACCGGTCCAGACCAGTTCGACCGACTGCGAATCCCGGTGCGTCTGCTCCGACAAAGCCGCCGATTGCAGGGCCACCGCCACCGCTCGACAGTCCACCGCCTGGGCCTCGGTTCGCCAGCGATCCACGAACGCCAGGGCGAGATCCCTGTGGTGATGGTGGGGAACTCGCTTCGAGATTTCGGCCCGCAACGACCCATCAGAACTCGTCAGAATCGCCGCCGCCACCGACTCGACCGTGCTGCCGGGCAGGCTGCACGCCAGGGAGTATGCGGATTCGACAATGACTCGCTCTGGCGTCATGCTCTAACTCGAAGAAGGCCAAATCAGTTCGCTCCACGGTCGGGACCAACGCCGACCGATCCAGATACTTGTTGCCCCGTTCGCAGGACGTTTCCGGCAAGAA
>RGDT01000105.1 GCA_009918525.1 Planctomycetia bacterium | reverse complement strand
CTCAGCCCCTCCGCGCCCACCGTCGTTGAAACCACAGGCAAGCCGCAAGCCAACGCCTCAAGAATCTTTAGCCGCGATCCACCGCCGATCCTCAGTGGAACGGCCATCACGCCACTGGCCGCCAAATAAGGCCTGACATCCGGCACGTCGGCATGCAGTTGGACGCCCGGTGACGTTCGCACCCAGGTCGTCAACGCCGGCGGTGGCTTGCGGCCAACAATAACCAAGGCCGCGTCGGCAACCGCAGATCGAACACGGGGAAAAATGTCGCGCAAGAGTCGCTCGACGGCATCTCGATTCGGACGCCAGTCTAAACTTCCCAGAAACAGTATCGTTCGCGAGCCAGCCGACGGGTTGACCGCGTCATAGGCCGCGACCTCCACACCGTTTTCGACAATATCCCCGTTATCGATTCCGAACCACTCGCAGGCCAGGGCGGCGTCAGACTCGCTGACGAACACCACGCGATGCACACGGCGAAAAGCATCCGCCTCGTGGCGTTTGAACTTTTGCCACTGTCGCCACACGTACCAGCGTTTGAATGCCCCCTTGGCCATGTCAAAAGTCCGCTGCCAGATGAGGCTATCGACATTGTGGGCCTGAAGGATAAGGGGTGTTGACACGCCCTGCTCGACAGAGTCGGGGCGTTGACACGCCCCGCTCGCCGCGACTGCGTAGAGGTAGCCCGACCAGTCCACGCTCCAGAGATCAAAGGTCCGTCCCGCGGCCCATTCTCGCACGCCGGCGGCGAAGCGTTTGCTATGGTGCGATGCCACGGAATAGGGAAGGGATGACGCCATATTCGCCACTAAGCGAGCGTAGAAACCGATTCCTGTTTTTAGCGGAAGAGGGTCGTCGATTATGGTTGCCTCGATGCCCTGAGCTTCCAGAAACATCCGACAGTTGCGGTTCTCCTCATCGTTGCCGTGCCCTCGCATGATGCAAGTGATGGAGTGTCGACGAGCCAACGGCAATAGCAAATTCAGCGACCGTAGACGTTTGCCCGAGGTTGCAGGGTAGCATAGATCGCCATCAACGATTGCGACTCTCATGAGGCCCCCGCACGGCAAGAGGGTCGCGGTTGGTCTAGGGTGTAGAGATGTTCATAAGCTGCGATCATGTGCCTGATGTCAAACTGTTCTTCAACGCGGCGACGAGCCTCTCTACCCATCCTGGCACATGTTTCGGGGCGCGTCCAACACCAGGCCAAGGCATCGGCCAACAGGGCGGAATTGCGGGGTGGAACGAGGATGCCTGTTTTCCCGTCGCTGATGACCTCAGGATTCCCCCCAACATTGGTGGCGACGACCGGTAGCCCGGTTGCCATTGCTTCCAAGAGGGTCAACGAAAGTCCTTCGGTGATACTTGATAAAACGAACAATCGGGCTTGAGACAAGAGGGACGGCACCTCGTGAACCACGCCCAGAAACCGCACTCGCTGTCCTAAAGTCGCCGCCCGTGCTTCGAGTGCGGCTCGACAGGGACCGTCACCGGCGATGACCAGTTGGAAGTCGGGACAACGCGACCCGAGTAAAGCGACCGCGTCCAACAGCGTGCCTACGTCTTTTTCCGGAGCCAGCCGGGCGACCAAGACGGCTGGTCCCCTGGGGTTCGGCCCGCAAAAGGAGAAGCGGCTCAGGTCGATCCCGTTGGGAACCACTCGGAGCCGCCGACGCGAAATCCCGTGCCGACGTGCCACCATAGCACTATCAGCGGAGATACAGGCGAAGACATCGTTAAACTCCGCCGCAACCCGAACGATCCACCGTTGTCTGCGCGTTAATTTCGACGCCTGGCTATGCCGTGTGTGAATACTCTTGGCCCCGGCCAACCATGCGGCAGGTCCAGCGTAAATATTCGGACGCTCGTCATGTGTATGGACCACATGAGTACGAAGTTGAACAAACAGCCGGGCCAGCCGCAGCACCAACTCGGGCCGAATACCCTGACCGGATTGCAAGGCCGTGACTGGCCAACCGGTCGCCTCTAGTTCGGCAGCCATCGGCCCATGCGTGGAAAGCGAAACAAAGTGCAAAGTAAACAGCGAGCGGTCGGCATGTCGGGCGAACTCCACAAGGAGTTTTTCCTGACCGCCGACATCCAACCCCTGTGTGACGTGAACGACGTTGATGGTCATACACCGTCCTCACTAATCGTGATGCCAAAGCGTTCGTGCAATTCTCGCCGAGCAGGTGCCAAAGTGGCTCGCTCGACTGGGTCGATCACGCGGGGAAACGGACACCACGTAAACGCCCGCACTCCAGCAGTCCACGTCTCACCCGTAGCCGCTGCATGACGGGCCAGAAGTCCGTTCAAAATGTCAACACTTCGATAGCAACTGATATTTGCATCGGCCCAAGCACGCGGACGATAACACTCCGCTTCGTCGATAAATGCCATCAACTCGCGGCCAAGGTTTCGCTCGTCGAGAAACCGTCCTGTCTGTTCGTTAAGAAACACACGCGAGCCGATCTCAGCACCGCGTAATAGGGCTACCGGCGTATCAGCGAATAGAGATTCGGCCACGACGACACACGATCCCTCTCGACGCGATACGATCACGCTCGCCCTGGCGCGACAAAGTGTATCGGCCACTTGGGGATAAGCGGCATCAGATTGCAGCGTGAAGCGGTCAGCCACGCCATATGCCGATGCCATGGAGCGGATCGTATCTGCGTTGCGTCCGTCACTATCTTGCCCGATTAGATGAACCCGAAGCGAACGCGGCATGTTTCGCAACGCGCGAAGCAACGCATGGTGCCGCTTGGGTTTGCCCCAGTTAGCGACCATCACCAGATCCAGATCACGTTCGTGCCGCGACCGCAGCAAAAATCTTGTCGGATCGACCCAGGAACTCGCATATAGCGGCACAACCACGAAACGCGAGCTGATGCTCGGCAAGGCCGTGACGTTTTCCGGATTACTAATGGTTGTAAAAAGTGGCCCAGGAAAAACGGCAGAAAAGATATAATTTATCAGATTGTACGGGCTGGAACTCGGAGCCAAAACAACATGATAGCGTTGCGCCAACGCAACGAGGTCTACGTTTACCATCAGCCGCGCCCACTCGACCTCGAACGGCACGAACAAAACACCTTTTTCCTGGCCGTGGGGAGCCTTGATCAATTCACTCATGCCCAGTATCGGCGATAGTCCGGAGACGAACTCCGACCAATCGACCGAGCGATAATCCAATCCGATCAAGTGTTCGTGAATCCGCCGAGAGGTCCGCTCGATACGTTCGAGATTCAGTCCAATACGGGCAGCGGCACACAGGTCCTTTATTGCTCGGATGCGTCCCTGAGCGTCCGGCGGTGCCTTCCAGCCGCGATAACGATAGTAGTCGGCCACCCGTTCGCGGACGAACGGATGATAGCGCAAAGTATCCTCTAGCTCGATGCGGAGACGTCTCATGAATCGCTTCATGGTTTGTTCTCCGACAAATATTTGACCACACGAGCAGGATTACCGGCCACGACCGCGTCCGGGGGTACGTCGCGCGTAACCACGGCCCGAGCGGCAATTACCGAACGGTCACCCACGGTCACACCTTTGAGAATCACCGCTCCCGTGCCAATCCATACATCATTGCCGATGACCACCGGACGAACGCTCTCGGGTGGACTCGGCTCGCCTGCGCGACGACGTTCGGCGTCGAGCGGATGGCCATCATAATCGGCAATCTGGACCATGGACGCAAAAAGACAATGCTTACCCACAATAATCGACTGCGAAGTTGTGAAGCTACAAGCATGACCGATGTAGGAATGATCGCCAATAACTACTACTGGTTTCTCAACCAAACGATTCCCAAAAACAAATGCCGATTGGCCGTCGAATGTGACATGGTCCCCAATAACAAGCCGACCATTGCCATCGAGATGGGGCAGACGTTCCATCTGAAAAGCGACACCGACACGCTCGCATTGACTTCGAAAGAGTGGTTCGTACCAGAAAAATCGCAGTAAACCGCCGAAAACACGCCCGACGCTGACGTGCAGCAAATAAAGCCAGGCGAACACAGGACGTGTGAGCCAGAAAACCGGTAGATGAAAATAAAAGGACTGTTTGATCGCCCACTTCATGCGACTCCAGAAAGGCCCTTCGCCCCGGCGTAGACGGGTCATCAGGGCCTTCATCGCTTCGCCCCCCGCAAGCCATCTAATACTGTCGCCAACTCGCCGGCCAACGTCTCGCGGGCGAACCGCCTTCGCGCCTCATCGCACACAGATGGCAAAGTGCCGTTCGCGACACCACACACTAGCTCAGTAATCGCGTCGCGGATCGCCTTCGCATCGTCCGGGCGTGCAATTCGGCACGGCAAACCGCTTTGGCGTAGGGTTACGGCAAGATCGCCGTCGATCTGCCCCGTGGCCAGCACAGGACGACCAGCTCCAATATACTCATACAGCTTGGCCGGTACGCCGATTCGCCGCTTCGGCGTGTCCATGAGAACTAAAACGTCGGCCGTACTCATCTCGGCAAGGGTCTGTTGATAGCTCAACTGTCCACGACAAATAATCGACTCTCCTAGACCACGTTTCATGGCTTCTTCATGCAGGTTGACTCCTCCCGCAACTTCGGTACGGCCAAGGAACTCGAACCGTAATGGCGGCACTTGCGTTCCTGAAAGTTCGGCAACGGCATCGAGTAGAGGCCGGGGATCGCGACCCGCATACAGCTGTCCGGCATGAAGAAACCGCACCGGGCCATTCGGACGAATCGGAGCGAACCACGGACCCTCAGGCCCGACAGCCCTCTGGGGGCTGGGCAACCGGGACGGCGGGAAGAGATCGGGATCGTAGCCGTTGGGAATGGTATGTAGCTTCTCAGCGAAGTGAGGCAAGGCCAACGCAAGCTGTTGATGGGCATGGGGAGCATTGCACAAGATGGCGTCGGCTCGGGCGAACATTCGACGTTCCCAGAACCGTTCGTAGGCGGCTTTCCACCCACGGGGAGCGAGCACGTCCGTTGTGGTAACCCAGGGGTCGCGACAATCGAGAACCCACGGTATTCCGAAACGACGTTGAACCTCGCAACCTAACAGATGAACGACATGAGGCGGCCCGGAACTCAGCACGACATCCGGTCTCATCTCGCGAACGGCGTGGGCAACCGTGTGACGAGCGTACCAGGCCCAGATGCCATAGGGAGAAAGTCGGCGTAAGAATCGGGAAGCATGGCGAGGATAATCGACACGATAGAGCATGGTTTCGGGCGGCACCCGTGCACCGAGAGAAACGTCTACCGGTTCCCAAGGCAGCGTAGGCGGTGCAAGCACACCGACGCGATAGCCGAATTTCGGCAAATGCTGAGCGAATCCCAGCAAGCGAAACGCTCCACTGGCGGCAGAGGGAGGAAAATGGTAGGTAATCAGTAACACGCCGGCCATTGTCACCATATCCCGAAGGCGGAGTTGCGAAAGTATAGCTTGTGAGACTCGCGCAGGAGGAGAAAAAACGAGGGTGTATATCGGGATGTTGACGCGCCCCGCTCGTCAGAACCGGGGAGTTGTCGCGCCCCGCTCGCCATATTGACACACGCCGCTCGCCAACTCAACTACTCGCACTACGGTAACTACGCAGAGCGAGTCGAAAGACCTGCCGACTGAGGATAAGGAGTACCACGGCAGCAAAGAGAGCGAATCCGGCGAACCACGGGTCGAGTCCTCGTACCATGATCGTTGCGGGGACATTGATAATCAGCAGGACCGGCACCACATAGGTGAAAAACATTCCGATAGGAGACACCCATGTGCCGTGAAACAGTTCACGGGGATAGCGCATCAAGGTGGTGAACAGCCACCACATTTCAACGAGACTCTGGTTGCGGACCATCCAAACGGAGGCGGAGCAGAGGAGCAGCAAAAAGCTATATGCCATCGCCACCCCACAGAAGAACAGCACGACAAAAGCGATTACTTGCGTCAGATGAGCAGGCCAGTGTAGCGCTGCCATCGCGTAGAGCATGACTCCCGCCCCTTGTACGACATTGGGGAAGGTGCTCCAATCGATGTGACGGCAAGTGACCAGAAACTGTTCATCAATAGGCTTCAATAAGTATTGATCGAGATCACCCGAACGAACGAGATCCGATAGAGCCGTACAGTTTTCCAGAAAGAAGGTTTCGACGACACCACTCAGAGCATAGTTGCAACCGACGAAAAACAGATAGCCATATCGATCCCAGCCCGCGACCGTACCACCGCCCATGCTGCGAAAAAGGACGTCATAGAATAACAACAAAATACCTAACCATAGAGCCTCGACGGCCATTTTCATCAGGAAGTTGGCCCGAAAGGCCATTTCATTGGCCAGTCCTATCCGCGCGAAAGCTCCAAAGAGCCGCAAGTAGCGTCCCATGTGCTTATCCCCCAAAGGCACTGTATCGACGCAATCCCGCAGAGTACAACCATCGGGTCAGGAGGATGAGCATTACCACCCATGCCGTTTCGATCAACAGTTCACGAAGCAATTGCGGCCCAGAAATTTTGCCGAGGAAAACCATGGCTGGGAAGTAGGCAATGTATTTGAACGGCAACCAACCGAGGATGGCGTGAACAACTGGATAGTGTTCGCGGAGGACATCAAGCGGGAACATTTGACCGGATATGAAATAATTGAGAGTCGTGATGATCCAAATAATAGAGGTAACTTCTAATAACCAGAAGCCGGCAAGCCCGATCATGGCCTCGAAAAAAAAGCCGATCAAGAACGCGAAGAGGAGAGAGAGGGCATAGGCGGGCATGGCTTGCCACCCGCCCCACGAGCCAAAATGTTCACGAGCCAGGAAAAAGAGCAAAGCATAGGGAAGCGCCGAGGTGACGATGTAGGCGGTTTTATGGGCTACCCGATAGGCAAGTAAATAGCCGATCATATCCAAGGGTTGAACGAGGTACTTCTTGAGGCTGCCATCACGAATATCGCGGGCGATACCCCCTGCTAATCCGGGCATACTGCTGAACATACGGCTGATATGAATGAGCAACAGATAGGCGATCATCTGGTGCAGATCGAAACCGGCAATCGTATCTCCGTCCGTTTTGCCGACGTAAACAGCCGTCCAGAGAAGAACGGTAGTCAAAACGGGGAGGAATCGGAGAAAAGTACCGATGAGAAAATCGCCGCGATAAGCCATGCGTTCCACGAGCGTTACTCGGCAGATGTTGAGATATTTGCGAAACGAAGAATCCCAGGGAGGGACAAAGGCAGTGAAATCACTCAATGGTTCACGTTCCCAATAGTTTACAAACTATAGTAGGCATGAGAGAGTTAATGTTCAATTCACAGGCCTCAATACACCCGACAGGAGTCGAACCTGTAACCTACGGTTCCGAAGACCGTTGCTCTATCCAATTGAGCTACGGGTGCATTACCAATTATGAACGAACGATGTCGATCTGAGTAGGATTTTCCTGTTCAAATCAACCGATTCATTCTTAATCATTCTGTGCTTTCAGGACCTGAGTGTCAAGACTCTCCGCACCTGTTTCGTCAAGTATCTAAAAAAAACAGTCCCACCGAGCTATTCGAAGCCCGCCGGATGCTACGCCGCTGAACGATATTGCAGCATGACACGACGCAAATATCGACCGTGTTCCGTCTTGCCCGCCAGTGCAATCCATTCTTCCATCTGACTAGCGTTGATCGCTCCTTGTTCCAGTGCGATCTCTTCCAGACAGGCGATCTTCTGGCTTGTGCGATCTTCCAGCGTTTGCACAAACAGCGACGCCACTACCACAGATTCCGCGTGGCCCATTTCCATCCAGGTGATTCCCTGCCCCAAAGGCTTCACTTTTAGTTCGCCTTTCTTCAAGTAGGCACGGTTCAAACCGGTAAACTCACTTTCGTCCCCCGTCGGCGACTTCAGGTCACGAGCCATTCGACAGACCTCGCTATCGTAAACGGCAAGACCAGTCATCGCGTAAGTCGAACGCGGTTTCTCGGGTTTTTCTTCGATCCCGACCGCTCGCAACGCATGATCAAACTCGATCACATGATACCGTTCGGGCTCCTTGACTCGACAAGCGATCACCTCGGCCCCGGTTTGTAGTCGTGCGGTATTTCGCAATAGTTCGGTTAATTGCTGACCATATATCAACTGATCGCCTTGAACCAGACACACCGACGATCCTTCAAGCCATTCTTCCGCATCTGTCAAGGTCTTGGTGATACCCTGTGGTTTCTCACACCAAGCATAGGTCAGACGTAACCCCAGTGACGAGCCATCCTCAAGATAATCACGAATCTCGGAAACTTCGGCAGATGAACAGACCATCCGTATTTCGCGAATACCCATCCGCATTATGACGGATAATGGATACGTGAATACCGGCTGATTATGACAATCGAGATGATAATGACTTGAACGCAGTACGTGCGGCGAAACACGGCAAGAGTGTCCGCCCAACAGTAAGATTCCCTTCACGTCTATCGCCCTCCTGGCGCGGTGTGAATCGGAACATCCAGAAGTGATGGAGAGCGGCTGCTCCTCCCTCGTATTACAACTCTAAACGGCGCGTTGAACCACTATACGTCCCGCACTTCTGATGCCTAGTGAGGATGGAAATTACTCCGATTCACCCAACGTGGTCAAGCAAAAAGAAAATTAAACTACTTCTTGAAGTCGGCTCACGGCTTCATCGTGAAGTTGCGCATTAGAGGCCAGCAAACCAACCGTTTGACCACCAATTCCCTTCCCGTAGACAATCGGCTGCCCCTTCATGCCCGTGACTCGTCCACCGGCCTCGGTCACCAGAACCTGCCCAGCGGCTATGTCCCAGTCATTGAAGTTTGGATAGTGATTTACGTACAAGTCGGCCTCGCCCCGAGCCACGCGAGCTAGCTTCACCCCGGCCGAATACGTTTCTACTAGTTGAGCGGGTGTCAGAGCAACCGACTGTCGCGACGGTTTACCCGGTTTGGAATGAGTCTGAATCAAAGTCGCACGGTTCAGACTTGAAGTCGTTGTCACCCGACAGGATTTCCCGGCTTCGTTGAAACATCCACCGCTGGCCGTCGCGTAAGTCCATCGACTCAACGCCGGTTCCCACACAACACCGACAACGGGAACTCCATGCTCGACGAGAGCGATCATGATGGAAAATTCGCCATTCTTCTGTGCGAATCCACGGGTACCGTCGATTGGGTCAATTACCCAGACTCGCGGACCGCCGTGCGAACAGAGTTGTATTGTCGGGGTTGCTTCTTCGGCTAGGTACGCATCCGCAGGAAACGACTCCTGGAGAGATTGCAAAATCAGCTCTTGGGAATCACGGTCGGCCTGAGTGGTGATGTCACTTTGGGCGTCGGGGATGGCCGTAAATCCCACATATAGCTCCATGATACGACTGGCCGCTTTTCTCGCTGCATTCAGCGCGGCCGTTAATTCTGCCTGATAAATCATGTGATCCCTCCAAAGATTTATTGTATGAAGTCGCGGAAAAGCAAAGCTTGAGCGTAATTGACCGAGGATTGCCGAACGAGGTTCGCGTTACGCACCCCGGCTTATAAAAAAGGAGCTTATGACTGCCCCGAAGAATTGCAGGAAGGGGGGCTTGATTCGCGATCATAGAATGGTGTGAGAAGTGGGTGTCAAGAGCAATTTCAGCAGGGGAGGATTGAATGAGCGGCTTCACCGAGAACCGCACGCCGAGTGCTTCGGAACACGCCGGCGCCCCGGCCCGATTGCTCACCTGGCAGGCGGCCAAGGCTATGCTTCCGCTGGTAGGCCGCGTCGCTGCAGACGTGGCAGCGGCTACCCAGTGCCTCGGGGCACTTCGGACAGAGCAAGCCTGTCTCGACGAACTCCGCCGCTGTCTGGACTGGCCGCGCCGCCAACGCTTGTATGAATTGGAAGAAGAACTGCGAGCGGCGGAAGCCAATCTACGTCAGGTGATGGGCGAACTCGACAGCCTCGGAGTGACGCTGCTGGATGCGACTCGCGGTTTGATCGGTTTTCCGACGATGGTCAACCAGCGACGCGCCTTCTTTTCGTGGCAGCCAGGTGAAGAGAATCTCGAATACTGGCAATATGCCGGTGAGTTGGCCAGGCGTCAGATTCCTTCCGACTGGATAACCAATCCGCCTAAACGAATAACACCGATGGGAAATTCCCGTCGTGGTCGTTGATTCGTGTGCCGTTTCGCCTCAAGGCGGACCCGTTGGCGGGTTCGCCTTTCGCTTTTCCCTGTTCTCATTATTTCTCGGCACTTCTCCTGATCCCCTTCGGCCGGTACAATTTTTCATCATCGCCATGGAAAGGGACTAGATCATCGTGTGGCCCCACTTCGAGCAATTGCTGACACGCCACCGCGAACTGGAACGGGCGTTGAGCGACCCGGCCCTAAGCTCCGATCGCGTCGGTTATGCCCGAACCGCTCGGGAGCACGGCCAGTTAACCCGAAAAGTGCGACCTTATCTGGACTTTGTGAAAACACAAGAAGACATCGCCGCTACCAAGGAAATGCTAAGCGATGATACACTTCGTGAGGAAGCCGAAGCAGAATTAACCCAACTGGAAGCACGTGCCGCTACTCTTCGCGAAAAATTGGAAGACTTCCTGCTCGCCGGTGATGATGATTATGATTCCTTGATCGTAGAAATTCGGGCTGGAACCGGCGGCGACGAAGCCGCCATCTTCGCGGGTGATCTCTTCGAGATGTACAGTCGGTATGGACGAACCCGTGGCTGGAATATCGAACCACTCAGCGCATCACCCGGTGAAGCTGGGGGCTTCAAGGAAGTTGTTTTCGGAGTTAGTGGCCCCGATGTTTTTCAGGTTTTGCGATATGAAAGTGGAGGACACCGCGTTCAACGAGTTCCGGCAACGGAAACCCAAGGACGTATCCACACTTCGGCCGCTACGGTGGCTGTCCTGCCGGAACCGGACGATTCCCAAATCGAGATACGTCCCCAAGACATCACGCGGGAAGTAATGCGGGCGGGCGGAGCTGGTGGCCAGCACGTGAACAAAACCGAAAGCGCGGTTCGACTTTGGTACAAAAAAGGCACACCGGACGAACTAGAAGTGAAATGCCAGGACGAACGTAGCCAACACAAAAATGAGGCACAAGCCATGCGCGTGCTTCGTAGCCGACTGTTCGAGCGCGAGCAACAACGAAAACACGCCCTAAGAGCACAGACACGAAAATCGTTGATTGGTTCGGGTGACCGCAGTGACCGGATTCGCACCTACAACTTCCCGCAAAACCGCCTTACCGATCACCGCATCAACCTGACCCTGTATAAACTGGACGCCATCGTGGGTGGCGAAATGGACGAACTAATCGACGCTCTACGCCGACACGACCGTCAACAACGACTGGAACAAGTCGGTACCGCCTGAAGCATCGTCTACAGCCTTAGGGGGGTCGTTATACCCTCACGGAAATCATGACTCGAAGCTCCCCCGGATGCGCTCGCTTGCAATATGAAAGGATAACTTGTGAGTACGGATCAGCCTTGGACGATCCGCCGATTGCTTGATTGGACGAAATCTTTCCTTGCCGGGAAAGGAGTTGACTCGCCCCGATTGGAAGCCGAGTTACTGCTCGGTCATGCGTTAGGCTGCCCAAAAATTGCTCTCTACACCCGCTATGAGGAAATACCGAGCGTTACCCAACGGGCGGCTTTCAAGGACCTCGTTCAGCAGCGGATCACGGGACGACCGGTTGCCTATCTTCTTGGGAAAAAAGAGTTCTATTCTCTGGAATTCGAGGTCGGTCCCTCCGTTCTTATCCCTCGTCCCGATAGCGAATGGCTCGTCGCTGAAACCGAGGCACTCGTGAAATGTCTGCCCACAGCCGCCGTACTCGACCTGGGCACTGGCTCAGGCTGCCTCGCCGTCGCCATTGCCGTTCGAGTGAAATCAGCAGCCATCACCGCCGTGGACATCAGCCGAGAAGCAGTCGAAATCGCCAGCCGAAATGCGACGAAACACAAGGTTTCGGATCGGGTCCGGATCGTGCAGGGCGATCTATTCGGGCCTATTGGTTCCGACACCGCTTTCGACGTTATTCTCAGTAATCCGCCCTACATCCCCTCCGCCGATGTGCAAAACCTTGACCCCGGTGTGCGTAACTTTGAACCGCATCTGGCTCTCGACGGTGGTCCCGACGGCTTTACGATTATCAACCGACTCCTAGAGCAAGCGCCCGCCGTGCTCAAGCCCGGCGGCGCGATTTTGATCGAAATCGGACACGATCAAGCGGACGAAGCCCGACGACGGTTTGCGGCAGGGGGATGGTCGATTGATCGCGAAGTCAAAGATAACGCAGGCCATGTACGAGTCTTACGCGGACGACGCTGAACGCTTTTCAGAGGTGCCCA
>RGDT01000104.1 GCA_009918525.1 Planctomycetia bacterium | reverse complement strand
AGCTAGAGCTGAGAAAATCGCCGCACAAAGGTACAGAGCCACAAACTCTCTTGTGCCTACTCTCTGCTCCACTTGTCGCCCAAAAAACCAAAGGGCGAGCATGTTGAAGAGGATATGCCAAACGCCATCTGTGCTGTGCAAGAAGGCGTAGGAGACCAGTCGCCACACCTGCCATTTCCCGATTAACGCTACATCAAGCCAAAGTGATTGCGTGAACGCACCCGGCAAAAAGATCCCAGCAGCGTTTTCCCGCGTGATGAGTTGCAAAATAAAAGTGACTACGCATATGCCAATCAGCCAAGTACAGGCATTGGCATGATCCCGATAGGAGCCGAGGTAACCCGGTTCCTCGTCCCGGTAGTAATCACGATCATTGATGCCCATGCGACGTGGCTCCGCCGAAGCCTCTCACCGAATTAATTTTAACATACGCATCCACTTCCCGAAAGATCACCCGCTAAGAATCGCTGTTTTCCAGTTGCACTTGTGCCTCGACTTCAGCACGGGTATGTCCTCCCCCCATGAACTACCGCGTACTTGTTGCTGTAGGTATATCATTGGCCATCCACGGCCTGCCCATTTGGATAGTCTATCTCTATCCATCGCAATCATTTACAACTTCGATTTCTCATTCGGGCGGCGGGCAACTTCTTCGTGTCCGCGTCGAGGGTTGGTCGCGACCTGACTTCATCCTAAGGCCCAAATCGCCACCTCGGGGTGAAGAATACATTCCGGTCGATGTACAACCGACCCTATCCTTGGCTCCCGTGCTTCACAAGGCTGAATCGACAACGCCGCTTGCTTCCGTCATTCCGACAACACCAGGTACCGGTCCTGTTTCCGGCATCGTGTCGGCACAAGCCAACGACGGAACTGGATTGATTCAACCTCCCAACTGGGCACGTCGCGTGATTTTTGTCGTCGATTGTTCGGTCAGTATGGGATTATCCGGGGGATTGCAGCGTGCGAGAAGCGAATTGCGAATTGCTTTACGTCGTTTATCGCCTGAAGCAGAATTTCAAGTAATCGGTTATAATCAGTCGGTTCGTTCCCTATTCCCCGTAGGTTGGACCTTGGCCAGTAGCCAAGCCATCGAGCAAGCCATTGATAGACTTGATGACTTGCGTGCGGAAGGACGTACGAATCACCTGAAAGCCCTGCGTTCTGCGTTGTACCACCGGCCGGACGTGCTTTTCGTCGTCACCGATGCCGATGATCTAGATGAAGTCGAGGCAACGCGTCTGCATGTGGGCCGTACCGTGATCCATGCGATTGAACTTCGACGAGGAGCAGGACACGGCGAAGGACCACTCGCGAAACTGGCTCGGCGCTCGGGAGGAATCTATCGCCGGGTAGCAGCATTGCCATAATCAAGAACGACGCGCAATCCACGACAGCGATACGCGATCCGATCCGGTACACAGTGAAACCGACACGCCGAACGGCAATAGTTACCGCTACTGTAACACGATCCGCCCCGTAGAACTTTGAGACTACCCGTATCTGGCCCCTGCGGATCGAGAATCGGCTCCGGTCCTGGAGATTCGGTGCCATACCAATCCTGACACCATTCCCAGACGTTACCGTGCATGTCATAGAGTCCCCAAGCATTGGGCTTGTAGTTCCCGACCGGCACGGTTCGGGATAAATAAGCCCCTCGACGAGCACGTCCGTAAGGTTGAGTCCCATCGAAATTCGCTTCTCGAGCAGATAGCGACCGGCCAAACCCGAACGGCATCGTGGTACTCGCTCGACAAGCGTATTCCCATTCGGCTTCCGTTGGTAAGCGATAATTACGTTTGGCCCTGCGCTCGGCGGGTAGACCAGCTAGCTTAACGCAAAATTCGACGGCTTGCGTCCAGCTTACATCCTCGACGGGATGATTTCGAGTGTCCAGCGACGCGACAACACTCGCCCCTCGGCCGCTGCTGCAGAAGAATGAGGGATTGAAACCCATGACCGAGTGATAATGAGCTTGCGTAACCGGAAAGATGCCAAGATAGAATGAACGCGTAATCTCGACGCGATGATAATACTCATGAAAGGACCGCTCCCTTTCCACAGTATGCGATCCCATCCGAAAAGAACCGGATGGAATAAGAGCAAAACGCATCCCCAGAGAATTCACCTGCTGCGGAAAACAGGGTTCTACCCCCGCTTTTAACAAAGCCGACAGACGTTTCTCCATCGACAAACGCAAACGCCGATTCAGGTTGCCGCGAAGAGAGCAACTCAGACGCGTCAGTTCGGCCCGGTCACTTTGACCAACTTCCTCAAGCAGATCGGCCAACGCAAGCCAACCGAGTTGGTCGCTGGGATTAACACCAAGAGCGGCTAGCAGGTTTTGTTCATCGGTCATGACAGTATTCTACAGAGGGAATTCTGGAGATAAGACAAAAAATTTCCCTTGCCATCCTCGAAAATGGATTTACGATAACATACATGGTTCTACAGCGTTATACCACTACTGTGCGAGGTGTTCGATGCGTCGTTCTGCGTTCACGCTAATCGAGCTTTTAGTAGTGATTGCCATTATTGCGATATTAATAGGTCTGTTGCTGCCCGCTGTTCAGAAGGTTCGTGAAGCGGCAGCTCGGATGCAATGTAGTAATAATCTCAAGCAAATCGGACTGGCTCTGCACAACTACCACGACCGTATGGGATCGTTTCCTCCCGGTTATCTTTCCGGCATCGCCTCGGACGGCTCGGACACCGGACCTGGATGGGGTTGGGCAACAATGATTCTACCCGATGTGGAACAGGACAACCTCTATCGGCAGATTAACCTTACCCAACGGATTGCTGTGACTCCTGCACGGTTAACCAGCCTCAACGTTTTTCGCTGCCCCTCGGATGATGGACCGAAGACGTTCCTGACGGTGTCCGTTGTCGCCGAAGTGGCTTTCGCCAACTATGTAGGCTGTTTCGGTACCCAGGAAATTGAGGATGGCCCCGACTTAGGGGATGGGATGTTCTACCGAAACAGCCGTGTCCGTCTTGGCGATGTGCGGGACGGAACGAGCAACACGATTGCGGTGGGCGAACGTACCGCGAAGCGTTCCCTGAGCACTTGGACCGGTGTTGTGCCCGGAGCCGACGAAGCACAGATCCTCGTTTTGGGCATCGCCGATCACACGCCCAGTCATCCCGCCGGCCATCCCGACGACTTCGCAAGCAAACACTCGGGGGTTACTAACTTCTTATTTGTTGATGGCTCGGTTCGCGGTATCAGCAGTTCCATCGACCCGCGAACCTGGAATGGTCTAGCGACTCGTTCCGGCGGCGAAATTCTCGGTAACTTCTAATGCGAATCGTCTTAGGTATTGCCGGTCTTATCATTCTGATTGTCCTCGGATGGTGGTTTACGGCCGAATCCTGTCGATTAAGCCTTTGGGGGCATTCGGGAGGAGCTTTGGCTGTCGGAGCTGATTCCAACGGCCGATTTGCTTCGGCTGGGGTCGATCACCAGGTAATAGTTTGGACAGCGAATGGCCAGCGTGACACGATTATCACCGGTCACATTGGCAAGATAGAAGCCATCGCGTTAGGGCCTAACGGCCTCATCGCTAGTGGCTCAACGGATGGGGTACTGAAAGTAGGAGAACGAACCGTCACAGCGCACAAGGGCGGTGTCTTCGCACTTGTATTCGCAGCCAGCCTGCTCTACAGCGGTGGCAGCGACAAAATGATACGCGCGTACGACCCTTCCCCTCTCAAGGAACAATTCATCCTTCGCGGTCACACCGGACGCATCCGAGCACTAGCAGTATCCCCGGATAATAAATGGCTTGCCAGTGGTGGCAGCGGCGACGACCGTGCGCGACTCTGGCCTTTAGGTAAACCCTCTGCCGCTCGGGTATTACAAGGCACGAACCGTCGTATCGACAGCCTTGCTTTCATGGAGGGCGGAAAGGTATTGGTCGTTGGGGACCGCGACGGCAAAATCAGCGTGTGGGACGTAGAAAGCGGTCGGGAACGAACTAGCTGGAATGCACACAGCGGACCTATCAACGCGTTGACTCTGTTGGGCGATTGGGTTGTCAGCGGTAGCGAAGATGGATGGCTTCATGCGTGGACTTCCACGGGAGAAAAACGCTGGACGCGACGCAACCGCCCGGTGACAAACGCCCTCGCCACTGGTTCGGGTCGAACAATTATCAGTGCCGACAACGATGGGCGCGTTCGACTATGGGACATTCCCTGAACGTTATCAGAGTCTGAGTAAACTATCTGCAATACTCGCCGATGGCCTGCTCTAATTAATTACCCAAAAATTAAAGCCATTATGTCGATGGTGATATGTGACATATCGGTCGTATATCTGGATAAAACGCTTCCGAAGCATCCTAATCCGTTGGAATAAACGCCGACGACCTCATCGAGATGTTGCATTCTGTCTTCTTCACCAAAGCTGATCGCGTTTCGAGCCTATCCAAAAAGCTTGGAATATGGACGGCTCGCGAAATTGGCTGCCAGCGAACAGGACGACCATTCCAAAATGATGGTGCAGAAAAGCTCCAACCTCGAATCCTGGCCCCATCCACTGAACTTGTTCATCCGCAATGTGGACCGACGCCGCTGGCGTAGCAAATAGGATTACCCGTACGACGCTAATAAAAGTTAGCTGTCTGTTCATGAATCGTAAGAGGATCCCTGGCTAACCATTAATCAGCGCCTCCAGAGGTGCGGCCCATTGCGACGTCGAACTCGCTCACCAAAGGTACAAGCATGGCTGCGATTGCAAAACCGAACGACCCAGCCACAACGATAAATGGCACTAAAGGGTCGGCAGACTCGACAGAACCAGGCTTCGCCACTAGGACATTCATAACAGCATACAACACAGCCAGAGGGCATAACCATGCGGCCCATGATAGTGCAGACGAAGGCCGCTCACCATTCAGTACATACCACAACCCACCAATTCCTGCGATCAAGAAAAACACAAAACTTCCCCATTGATACTCGAACTGGCGGTTAATTAGAATCAGAGCAATACAAATTAATGTACCTACTGTCAGGAAAAAGACCGTGGATAGCGCATGCAAGATTGCTATTTGACTATTTGGCGTCCGTAACGCGACATGAATACCAAGTATTGCTGCGAAAGCTAGTAACACAAGTAGCACACCAATCACGCTCAACATGGCCGTAACATTCATCGGCCCTGCGAGTTCAGGACTTCCTTCGGGAGGAGTTGCCAGGCATCCATATAGACCGTAAATAGCTGCGAGAGCAATAGGTGGCAACAGATACTCTTTGGTGTTGAAAGCAATTCCAAGCAATTTTCCAAAGATGAATTCTTTTGCTGATAGATCTGTAACCAGTAACAAATCTAAAGCACCTGTATCACGCTCGGAGGTGATCGCCGTAGTAGCTTGTGCGGTAACAAGCAACATGCTGAGTACGGCTACTGGTAGCAATCCGATAGCTGCAAGATAAATTGGCCTATCTTTAACATCATAGCTAAACAACGGTGCGAGAGATGGATAACAAATCAATGCCAAAACGATAAAATAAGCTAACTTGACCAACAAGGGTCTTCTGCCGTAGGCACGTGTGAAAACCTCTCGCCATAATATAGGATTGCCTGTAACAGAACGCACCACACCGGGAGCAGCGTGAATGTTGACACGAACCTCATCTTCAGTAACCATTAATCCTTTTTCACGGTCAACAGCTTCCTGAGGTTTTTCGCGTTGAATGATCGGCTCACCGCTTGGATTCCACACTCGCAATTTGTAAAGGCCCATAATATTCAGAAAAACAGCAAAGGAAGTCATTACCAGCGCGTAACCATATGCCGAGGCTATCCCCTTGGACTGAAAATCAGGTCGATGTGTACTACCGAGAGCATGAAAAGGCTCAAGCCATTCAACGACTCTATAATCGATCCCTGGGATAAGAGCTAATCCGCGTACCACCAATAGATAAAAGACGATAAACAAAGTTGTTAAGGCTAAGGATTGAAATGTGCGGTCGCGCCAAAGAGCAATCAATCCGCCTAATGATCCGGCAGCCAGAGCCGTGGCCGCCATTATTGCAGAAGCCTGAAAAATTTGATCCAATCCGATACCGCCTAGCAGCATCAATAAAATTAGCAGTGGAATTCCTGCTAATTGCAGAACGACGATAGGCAACAAACTACCAAATAGTTTTCCTAGAACGATCTCTGTATTTTGAAGATCAGTCATCAACAGCAACACAAACGTTCGCCGATCTTTTTCTTTTGCAACGGACCCAGCACAACCAAGTGCCGGAAAGAAAAGAAATAGCGCAAGCTGAACGTAGCTCAACAAGACGAAGATAAGGGGACCAAGTCTGGCGGTTTCGCCCAATGTAGCTGGCCGAGGAAGACCTAATGTAGCCAGCCATGTCGTTAGGGCAATAACTAATAATCCGCCTAAGTAAGCCGCTCTCAAGATGAAATGACCGGAAGAGCGCGGAACCGTCAGCACTTCACGCAAGAAAATAGGCCCCAACACGTTACGTCCTCAATCGTTCATGGGTCATGATTATTCTACGGCAGAAAGGATAGGATTGTTCACGTCGATGATCAGCCAGGCTAGAGCAGCTAAAAACCAAGCACAAGCCAGCCCCCAAAAGATAATTTGCCATCTGAAGGCTGTCTCTAAACCAGTCGGTAACCAATTTAGCACGATGGGAATGAGAATCGGACATAGAATCGCCCCTACACCTCCCGCTGTGTTCATCACACCCGATATACTCCCAGCAAAACGTCCGCCCACTTCAGCTGCCGATGCCCACAACACAGGTATTGCCAGATCATTCAGTAGCGCAGCCAGACAGAGTAGCGTCACCGCTTCCCATGCTCGGTTGGCGAAGGTTGCCAGGACGAAACAAGCACCTGCCCCGAAAAATCCAATCAGCCCGATCACGGCACGGCCCCAGCGCGAACCTAAACTCGTACGAATCAGAATATCAGATAATCGGCCACCCGCGATACACCCCAGGGCACCGAACAAAAATGGCATACCTGTTAGCACTTCAAGCTCCCATCCATCAGGCTTGAACCCGAATCGCTCTTCGAGATATTTTGGTTGCCAAGTCGGGTAGAAATACCAGCCAACACATACCCAAATCCCCGCCCAGCACATGGCCCAGACCGATAGATTAAGGAAAATCGGTTTGAAACCTGGCCATGAGTGACCTCCATGCCCAACCCCTTGATGCTCCTCAATTAACTCTCGTTCCGCTAGGTTTACTTTCGGATGCTGTGATGGATAGTCGCGGAACCACCACCAGAAGGCCGCAACCCATGTAACACCCACTGCTCCTAAAACCGCAAATGCCCAACGCCATCCAATCAGGGACGATATTCGGCCCAGGACCAGCGGCGCGAAAGCTCCGCCTATTCGCGCAGCCATCCAAACGGCCCCTTGAGCCGTACCACGCTCCGGAGCCGGGAACCAGATTCCGACGATCCGTGTGATGTTTGGATATGCGCCGGCTTCACCAACTCCGAAACAAAATCTGATGGCGATGAGACATACGACGGCGTCAATGAATAAGCCGGGCAAGATGTCGAGATGAAAGCGAAATACGAACCCTGTCAGAGCGGTGAAAAAGGACCACCCCAAGACAATTCGCGTAAGCACGACTCGGGAACCCCATCGGTCACCCATCCATCCGATCGGAATCTCGAAAATGGTATAGCCGAGAGTAAAGGCCGAGAAAATGAAGCCCATCAACGTGTCGCTGATATCCAGATCGCGTTGGATATCAGTTCTTGCTCTCATGATGCATATGCGATCAAGGTAGGTCAACAGCGACAGCGAACAGACGAACGCAAGGACGCTATATCGCACACCAGTCGGACGCTGAATAGATTTCATGATTGTCAGGTTATGGATCATAAAGTCGATTTAGCAAGAAAAATCAGCAAAATAATTAAATTAGGATGATACTCAGCGAAATTGGGCCACTTAATAACCTACGACATTGAAAGGATAGGCAATATACGAGATATGCTAAAGCTAATTTTTCTGCATCCGTACGGGATCTGGGCATGAACGTTCGACGTGCCTTCACACTGATTGAACTACTTGTCGTGGTCGCGATTTTCGCTCTCCTGATCGCCTTGCTTCTTCCAGCAGTGCAAAAAGTTCGGGAAATCGCCTCGCGTTTGAGTTGTGCCAATCGTTTCAGGCAGATTGGGCTAGCCCTTCACCAACATGCCGGCACTCATGGCGGTCGCCTTCCATCATTAACGGACAGCACACCAGGCACGATGACGACTCATCACCACGTGTCGTTTTTCTTTCTCTTGCTGCCGTATCTTGAGCAGGACAGGTTATTCCAGTCATTTTCACATACCGATCCAGCTGGGTACTACCGAAAGTCGCCACCCGGACTTGCCTCCACGGTCCTATCCGTCTATTTATGTCCGGCTGACTTTTCGAGTGAAGATAAGAAAACCTACTACGCGCAATCCACCTTAAGCTACATGCCGCCTGTACCATTTGTGTCTCATTGGACCGGGCTTTATGCGACAAGCAACTATGCCGCTAATGGATTGGTCTTCCGCATGAACAATGCTGATCTGCCGAAAACGTTCAGCGATGGTACATCGACCACCGTCGTTGTGGCAGAACGCTATCGACTTTGCAACGGGACGAACAACCTGTGGGGATATGGTGACAGCGGTAATATAACTCCCGCGTTTGCGTTCCTTCCGATGCCCGGAGATGCTGGAACTTTCATGTTTGCCCCCGATCAGCCTTTGCGGGAGAACGAATCCGGAAAAGTCCTAGGACAGTTCAGTCATGAAGGCTCAGGGTGGGGAAGCGTGACGCGCGACTATCCCTTCCAAGTTCGCCCCACGGTGACGGCGTGCGATCCATCCATCCCTCAAAGCCCCCATGCGGGGGTCATGGTCACAGTAATGGCTGACGGAAGCGTTCGCAGTGTCTCAGCCGGCATGAGTCAATGGCTTTGGTGGGCAAGTTGCACCCCTAGTGGAGGAGAATGAACTGCAAATGACTGGTAATTAACCGAATAAAAATGCCCCAGGAATCCGCTTTGCCGAAATTTTCATTTGCCACCATTACCTTGATTCTGCTAAGTTAATTAAGAGGAACTCTCCCGCCAACCTTCGCCTTCGTATTTTGTTTGACCTTCCTGCCGACGAGGAGCGCCGATGCGAGCCCTCATCCTGATGATCGCCATTCTGAGCTTGCTACCTGCTAGAGGTTCAGAATTACTGCCGAAAGACAAACCCATCCAGCAAATCGTCGATCACTACATCGATGAACTGATCAAGGATCAGGGAGCGAAAGTAGCTCCCCAGGCCGATGATGCGACAATACTTCGCCGCCTCACGCTTGACCTCAACGGGCGAATCCCAACGGTGGCTGAATGGAAAGAGTATGTCGAGTCGAAAGACCCACTAAAAAAAGAAAAACTCGTTGATCGCCTGATGAGTTCCCCGGCGTTCACTCGACATCAACTCGAAGAATTCGAGACAATGCTGGCCCAACCAGCAAGTGGTGGCCGGCGAGGGCCAGGCGGTTCACGCGAATACATCGCGCGTGTATTCAAGGAAAACCGATCGTGGGACCGAATTTTCCGCGATTTACTTCTTGCCGACGAGAAGGAAAAAGGTTCGTCTGATTTCCTGAAGGCCCGGATTAAAGATCAGGACAGATTAACGAACGATGTAAGTGTCGTGTTTTTTGGTGTAAACATATCTTGTGCTCAATGCCACGACCATCCTTTGGTTCACGACTGGAAACAAGAACATTATTATGGTCTCAAGTCGTTTTTGGCCCGGACATTCGAGCAAGGCGCTTTTTTGGGCGAAAAAGACACGGGCGTGGTGTCCTACAAAACCACGAAAAATGAAAACAAGACAGCACGCATGATGTTCTTAACGGGTAAGGTCATCGAAGCACCCGGAATGGTTCCAGACAACGAAACGAAAAAGGGCGGAAAGGCAGGAAAGAAGAACGATAAAGATAAATCCTCACCCCCTCCGCCGGCTCCCAAATTCAGTGCTCGGGCTGCTCTGGCTGATGTGGCCTTACAATCCGATCAGCGTCAGTTTTTCGCGAAGAATATCGTCAACCGCACCTGGCATCGTTTCTTTGGTCGTGGATTGGTTACTCCCCTTGATCAGATGCATAGCGAAAATGCACCAAGTCATCCTGAACTCCTGGACTGGTTAGCACGCGATACGGCTGAAAACAGCTACGATCTTCGTCGTTTGACCCGTGGCTTGGTTCTGTCCCGTGCCTATTCGCGAGCATCTTCTTTCGAGGGTGATCGTCAACCAGACGCTCATCTATTTGCCGTTGCTCGTATTCGAGCGATGACGCCGATGCAAATTGCGACCTCGCTGCGGTTGGCCACGACTGCACCAGATCAATTCTCAGCGACCTTGAAGGCTGACGAATTGGACAAGCGCATTGAGGGTTATGAATCGGCATCGCGCGGGTTTGCCTCGTTGCTTGAACAACCTCGGGATGATTTTCAGATCAGCGTCACGGAAGCTTTAATGTTCAGCAACAACGACCGCATCCAAAAAGAATTTCTGATCGACGCGAAAGACCGGCTGATTGGAGCGGCTCAAGCTTTTAAGGATCTCGACCAAGCCGCTGATTTACTCTTAAAGAATGTGCTTGTTCGTACCCCGACGGCCGATGAAAAAAAAGCGGTCGTTGAGTATTTATCAGCTAGGAAGGATCGTCCTTTAGAGGCACTACGTCAAGTGGTGTGGGCATTGCTTACCAGTGCGGAATTTCGTTTCAACTACTGATTCAGGGAGTTAACTCATGGTTTCACGAAAGATGTTCTGCGGCTCCCCGGATCACGGGGTTAGCCGACGTGGTTTCCTGGGTGCGGCGGGAGCCTTTGCCGCAATGACTGGTCTGGATGTGCTGCAGTCTCCGTCGCTAGCTGCGGAGATGAAAGATAAACAAAAGCGTGTAATTTTGCTGTGGCTAGCGGGCGGTGCGAGCCAATTGGAGACGTTCGATCCGAAGCCAGGAGCCAGCACTGGTGGACCATTCCGGGCCATCAAAACGAGTGTTCCGGGTGTCGAAATCAGTGAATTGATGCCGCAAATGGCCAAGCGGTTGCATCACACGTGCATCATCCGCTCTTTGAACACCCGTAACGGTGATCACGGTTCGGGTGCTCAGATCATGATGCGCGGCCGGAAGGATGAAGCGGCTCTGAAGTATCCAGACTTGGGCGCGGTGCTGGCTCGTGAACTAGGTCAAGCGGACAGCAAAGTTCCCGACTATGTCTCGTTCTATTTCGCGACCGAAGGTCAGAGCTTCGCCCCAGGCGCATCCGGCTTCCTGGGAGCTCGCTACGCTCCGATGGAAATGTACAAGTCAATGATTCCGGAAAACATTGCTCGCCTTCCGGGAATCAGCGATCTCGATCACACTGCTCGTGCCGATCTTCGCGAGTTGATCAGTCGTCGTTTTAACCACTATCGCACCAATAGCACTCTCGCTAGCCACAACGAAGCCTATTCGCGAGTTCGTGGGTTGATGGCCTCTGAAACTCTTTTTGATATCAGCAAAGAATCGCAGGCGACTCGCGACAAGTACGGCCCGACGCTCTTTGGCGAGCAAACGCTTGTGGCTCGACGACTGGTCGAGGCTGGAGTTCCATTCGTTCGCGTCGGTCGCGCCTGGTGGGATAGCCACGGTCAAAACTTCGAGACACACCACGAAATGGTCCCTGAGCTGGATCATGTTATGGCAGCGTTGATCGACGATCTGAAGGATCGAGGACTCCTCGATAGCACCCTGATCATCACGCTGGCTGAATTCGGCCGAACACCCCAAATCAATGCCAGCCTGGGACGCGATCACTTCGCCAGTGCTTGGAGCATGTCGATGACTGGTTGCGGCATTAAGGGCGGTGCCTGCTACGGGAAGACAGATGCACTGGGTAATAAAGTCGTTGACGGTGAAATCGGCGCGGGCGATCTTTTCGCCACGATTTACAGTGCTTTAGGCATCAATCCTAAGAAGAATTATTATATCGGTTCGCGTCCCGTGCCTTTGACAGACGCCCACACCAAACCTGTCAAGGCCGTGTTAGCCTGATATTCACGACGAGCCGGAGGGTGTTTGACCTTCCGGCTCGCTTTGATCCTTCATTATGGAGCCACGTTATGACCCCGAAACCAGAAACCCTGAAAGCCGGTATTAAGCACAGTCTGAAGTTTATCGCCATGGGAATGGCCCGTCGTCAGGATGGAAAACTCTTTTTGGCGGGTAGTGATTTCAAGGTTTACGAAGCAGACGCTGGCGCTAAACTGGAGTTGAAAGAAATCGGTGCCCACGAAAGCTATGTAACTAGCGCGGCACTGGTCGGTTCGACCTTAATCACCTCTAGTTATGATCAACACGTCACTTGGTGGGACGTCGAAAAACGTACCAAAATCCGCAGCGTTGAGGCCCACACACGTTGGGCACGACAGCTAGCTGCCTCACCGGA